>CAYNHY010000010.1:0-23533 GCA_964397225.1 uncultured Ruminococcus sp. | reverse complement strand
AATGAAATACCAAGAGAAAGAAAAGAATAGCGCGGGACTTGCGCCCCGCGCCTTATTACCGCTAAATCTTACTTCTTAAAGTAAAGATTGCCTTGTATTCTTGTAATCTCAACATTTCCGAAAATCGAAGTATCACCAGTTACAACATCTTCTCCTGCTTGAAAAGAGTCGGGATAGCAACCATGCCACTCATCAGTTTCAAAGCCGTATTCTCCATATCCTCCAAAATACACGATACGTGTATCTGTTTCAGAAGCATCAAAACCTATGTGCATGCTTTTGATTTCTTCCTGTGTGTATGCAGTGCCTAATGTAAATTCTTTTGTGGATACATTATATTCGATAGGACGAAGGGTTTGTTCACTGAAAGAAAATTCGAATGCACCGTCAGCGCCGGAAAATTTGCTGACATATTCGTCTTTCAATACTAATGCATAATTTACCCATAAATTATCGATATCATTAAAAGCATTTGTTTCCGCTCTAAAAACTGTTTCGATTTCTAAATAATTCTGCCAGTTATCAGCAGTAAGTTCAACAACTTCAATCTTGTTGTTTTCTTCATTGTTTTGTTCCTGCTGTGTCTCGCTATTATTGCCGCTCGGTTCTTTATCCCCGCCACAAGCAGCAAGAGAGAAACACATTGCTGCCACCATAAGTAATGCTAATATTTTTTCATTGTCTTTTACCTCGCTTTTATGTTGATCGTACATGTTTGTATATTATACATGTATACAGAGAGAAAGTCAATGGTTTTTGCCGAATTTCTTTTTATTTTGTCTTATTTTTCAAATTAAGGCAGATTTCATCAAAATAAGAATTGTTTTTTCTTAAAATAATTTGATTTTATCACGCACTTGTGATAAAATCAAGGGGCAGTAAACAATTTCACGAGGTGACAGTATGAAATCATCATTATCAAGGCTCGCGCGACCTCTGCCCGGGCTTGCTGCGGCTGTGCTTCTCGCCGCGATCGCAAAATTTATCGAGTCTCTCCTGCCGATACACATTATCGGCGCGTCCGTCATCGCTCTGCTGCTCGGCATGGCGATAAACGCCTTCTTCCATCCCGCCGTTCTGAAGCCGGGGCTGAAGTTCACGTCGAAGAAGATACTCAAGCTTGCTATAATCCTCCTCGGCGCGTCGCTCAACGTGAGAGTCATACTCTCAGTCGGCAAAATGTCGCTCACGGTCATGCTCTTTACGCTTCTCACCTGCTTCGGCGGCGGATATTTCGTCGGACGCGCGCTCGGGCTCAACTGGAAGCTGTCGAACCTGATTTCGGCGGGAACCGGCATCTGCGGCGGCAGCGCGATAGCGGCGATAGCTCCCGTCATCGACGCGGAGGACTCCGACATTGCCTACGCCATGTCCGCGACCTTCCTTTTCGACATGGCGATGATAATCCTTTTCCCGATAATGGGTCACGCGCTCGGGCTTTCCGACACCGCCTACGGTCTTTGGGCGGGAACGGCTGTCAACGACACGTCGAGCGTCGTTGCGGCGGGCTACGCCTTCTCGGAGGGTGCGGGTGATTTCGCGACGATGGTCAAGCTCACGCGCACGCTCGCGATCATTCCGACCGTGCTCGTATTCACCTTCGTTAATCTCCGCATCAAGGCAAGGGCGGGAGCCGGCACGGAAGCGCGCCGCAGAGTCGGCATTTTGAAGCTTTTTCCCTGGTTCATCGCGGGCTTTCTCGCGCTCGCAGCCGCAAACAGCCTCGGCTTTATCCCACAGGCCGTCTCGTCCGGAGCAAAGGACGTGAGCAAGCTTCTCATGGTCTCGGCTCTCGCAGCGATAGGACTCAACACAAGCTTCAAGGACGTAAAAAAATCGGGTGCGGCACCGATGCTCCACGGCTTTATAATTTCCGCGCTCGTCGTTATCGTCGCGATAGCAGTCGAGTACTTTATGGGACTTGTTTAACAGCAGAAAAATACCGAGGCGAAGCTCTCACGCAGCTCAACCTCGGTATTTCTTATTTTCTGCACAGCTCGCCGTCCCGGCAAACGAGCACCACGCTTCCCTCCTCGTCGGTGCGGTAATACTCCTGAGAGCTCTCGCGGAAGCATCGCAGCGTCTCGGAATGCGGATGACCGTAGGAATTGTCGCGTCCGCAGGATATCACGGCAATGTCGGGCGACACCGCGCGGTAGAACTTCTCCGAGGTCGATGTGGACGAGCCGTGATGACCGACCTTCAGCACATCGGCGTCAAGGCGCGTGCCGCAGCGCTCGACGATATCGGACTCCGCCGTGCTCTCGGCATCGCCGGTAAAAACGGCGCTCGCTCCGTCGCACGACGCGCGCAGGACAATGCTGTTGTTATTCCTGTCGCCGTAATCGCGCCACGGAGAAAGTATCTCGAGCGTTATGTCGCCATAGGTATGTACGTCTCCGGGGACCGCGAGCACCGGGTACAGCTCGCGCTCGGTCATAGCGTCGTAGGCTCTCTCATAAAACACCGGCGCGTCGGAGTCGAACTCGTCGTAGCCCTCCATGATTATCTCGCCTATCTCAAAGCGCTCAATGAGAGCTGCGGCACCGCCCATGTGGTCCTCATGAGGATGGCTTATGACAAGGCAATCGATCCTATCGGTGTACGCCGCTATGTATTCGCACAGCACGTCGGACGAGGAGACCGGACCGCAATCTATAACGACCGTTGCCTCATCGCTCACGAGCATTGACGCGTCTCCCTGTCCGACGTCGATGAAATGAAGCTCAAACGAGGCGTCGGGGGCTATTTTCGAGCCGCCCGAAAGGTAGTTGTATGCCGCGACGGCGAGCACGGCAAGAAGCGTCAGCACCGCACCTGCGCGGCGTGACAGCTTGGTATTCTTTCTCATATCAGTCACTCACAAATTTCTTTATAATATCGCAAAGGAAGAAGCCGGGTATCGATATCAGGTACCACAGCGCCGAGAACGGCAGGCATATCTGACCGAGAAAATTGTATCTCAGCTCGGAGTAGTCCCACACATCCTGCCTCAGCACGAGATTCACGACGCACCCGACGGCAAGCTCGGTCGCAGTGATGCTCAGTGCGCCGACGAGCCATTTGAGCGGCGCGCGCCACGACGCAAGGCGTTCGTTCCACATATAAAGCAGTGCAAGGCACACGCCTCCCGTCAGCGTCATCGACCAATGCGTGTATCCTCTCCACGCGATCTCCACAAGAGTATAGCAAAACGAGCCTATCGCGAATGCCGCAGTGTAGCGCACCGTATCACCTCCGAGACAAATCAGCATACTAATGATAATTTGTCCCGCTCGGCGCGCTTTATGCGTGTCGTGCGATGTAAAAACGAAGGAATCGGACAGCTGTGCCGCCCGATTCCGCCGCATTAATATTTCATATTGGAATCGATCTCGAGCCCGAGCAGGAGTCTGTCCGTATCGCTTTCAAGCTTCTCGAGCCAGTCGGTGAGAACGTAGAACTGCGCCGTGCCGTCTGAGGTCATCAGCGCGCGACGCGTCGTGTCGCGGTAGAAGCTGTACTCGTTGACCGTGCCGTCCTTCATATTGAAGCGCATCGAAACGAGCAGTCGCCCGCTGTCGGAGATCAGCGACTCGATCGCGTCGTCGTCGAGCTTGCTGTCAGCCATTATCTTCACTCCGAGCATTACCTTATAGTAATTACGGAAAATGTAGACGTCGCTGTTCGACATCCTGAAGCCGTCGGGTCCCGTTACCTCGAGCGTTGATTTTTCGTCGGAGTCCGTGCCGTGCTTCAGCTCAAAGGCAAGCTTTCTGTCACCGAAGGTCAGCTCGATGCTGTTGACGTAGGTAATGTTGAGCATTATCGGATCCTCATCGATCCACTCGATAAGGTCGATTCTCGGCTCGCCGTCCTCGTCCGTCTCGGCGTCTATCCACGAGAACATTGCCGCAGGGCAGCGAACGACAAGCCGGTAGTCGTAGTAGTTCGACACCGCGTAGTAATATCCGTCCGCCTGACGCTGCGATATTCTCATATCGTAGCTGTAGGTCACCTTCGAGCCGACCTCGGCGTTCACGGTGAAGGACATATTGTAATAATTGCTGCCGAGTCCGTATTCGCGCAGGCGCTCCGGATCATTTCCGAGATAGACCGAGGTGAGCGCCTCAACATCGCTGCTTGCGCTCTCGCTGTCCTCGACATTGTACTTGTCGATCGCGGATATCTTACCGAGGAAGAAGGTATCGTCGGTCTTATACGCGCCGGGGTAGGTTATCTGTGTCTCGACCTGCGCGTCGGGGTTATAAAACTCGCTCGACTTGCGCTGGCGGATGCGAATCACCGGCTTTCCGTTCAAGGTAAGCTTAAAGTTATCGCACGTCAGGTAGTTGTTTGTGTCGATACCGACACAAAGCAGGGGATTCAGCATCGACTCAACGGGGAGCAGCACCGACTGCTCGACTGTCGTGCTCATTGCATACACGTGCGTCGGGTGATCGGTCCTCATTGCGTAATAGCCGCCGCCCGAAAGCATCTTCGCGCCGAGCGCTATCTCATACACTTCGCCCTCGACTGTCGTCACGCGCCATTTTGCAAGCGGCTCGTCAAGCCCGTACAGCTCAAGGTCCTCTGATGTTGCCTCGGTGGTTATGCGTCCGCTCGCGGTGGGAATACCGGTAGTTACGATGAGCATCGAGAACGACATGTCGCTGTAGCCGATATTCTCATGACCGTCAAGCACGAATTTCTCGCCCGAGGCGTCCTTCTTTTTAACAAAGCGGTAGCTACCGTGCTCATTTTCGACCTCGAGAGAGGCAATGTCGCCTCTCTCCGCTCGCTTTGACATAAGTATCGTGTTTCCGTAGCCCGCCTGCTCCCATTCCTCGAAGGCAGTCTCTCCGTCACCTGCCGTCTCCGCGCTCTCGCGGGACATAGGCAGAAACACGGCAAGGTAGGAAATAAGGAGCACGAGGAAAACCGCGCCGCTGACGACCACCGCTCTTATACGTTTTTTATCTGTCATGAGCGGCGTCTCCTTACGATAACGACAACCCCGACAGCTGCAATTACGGCAGGCAGGATGAGCGTCGTGCAGAGGGTGAAGTTTCTCGCCTGAAGCGTCGTCGCCGTGCTCGTCGTGTCGTCAAAGGGTCTGAGCGGAATATCGGCAAGAATGCCGTTCCTTCCGATAAACTTCATCGTCTGACGGAGGATATCGGAGTTTCCGTAGGCATTGGTGTTGACAAGGTACTTGTCTGCGGCGAAATTTGAGGTGCCCGCCGCCAGCACGTAGGAGTAGTAATGGTCGTTGTCGATAACGCGGGACTCTCGGCTTATCGTCATGAGCGTGTACTGACCGTGCTCCTTGACGGTGTTGTCGTAGGAATTGATAAGCTCCGCCGAATCGTGCGAGAGGAGCATCGGATAGACGTATCTCCAGCTGCTGCCCGTGCTTCTGTCGTTCCAGAGTATGTCGACGGGCATTGCGTCGCGAACGATAGTCTGCGGCATGGAATCGAAATTCTCAAGCGCATCATACATCGCGCTGCCGAAGCCGTCGTTTTCGGGATATTCTGCAACTATCGAATATCCGTCGACGGACATGGAGTGCGCGCTGTCCTTGACCTTGCAGTCGCTTCTGAAGGAAATTCCCCACTCCTCAAGCAGCTCGTTGAGATTGGTAAGGCGCGCGGAATACTCGGGATCCTCGAATACTATAAGTCCGCCGAGACCGTCGAGGAAGTCGTCGAGCTTCTTTATCTCGTTTGCGCTCTCGCTCTCGGCGTCAATGCCGAGAAAGTCGTTCTTTGGGTTATTGATGATAATAAGGCGGGCGTCGTCGTCGATATCCTCCGAGCGAAGGTCGATCCGGCGCACCTCGAAGCCGCTGTCGGCGAGCATCTGCTCAATGCCGCTCGAGGCGTCCTCGCTGTGGACCGTCGTGAAATACGCAACAGGCGTTTCGTTCTGCGTCACGCGCATGATGCAGGAGACAAAGCGATAGTCTCCGCTGTACGCCCAGCGGTTTCCGTCCTCGTTATAGGTGAAAAAGCTCTTGTAACCGGTAACGATGGACTCGCCGCCGCACTCGAAGACAACAGTCTTCTTGGTTATCTGAGTTCCCGTGGAGTCGTAGAAGCTCTTAAAAAAATCGGGGTGCTTTACGACGTCGCGGCAGGAGATACCGATATTCGAAAACTCAGCCTCGAGCTCCTTCGCGGTCGTGTAAACATATCTCATGTCGGAGTCTGCCATGAGCTCATCGGGCTCTGCGGCAAAATAGATATTCACCTCATCGGTCATGTCGGCAAGGTAGCCCTTCGCCTCGTCGGAGAGGGTAAACACCGCCTCGCTTGTCATATCGACGTAAAGCGCGAACTTGTTTGTCAGCACGGACACTATCGCATTGAGCACGATAAGTGCCGCGATGAAAAAGGCTGTAAAGGCAGCGGCGAGCGAGCCGGTTTTAAGCTTTTTCGATCTGCCGAGCCCCTTTATGATATTATTTCCGTTCATTTGCACATCTCCTTTAACACATTACGCCCATCTGCGGCGGTCGCGAACGCGAACCGTGAGGAACAGGAATACAGCACTGACCGACAGATAGTAGAGCACCGAGGAGGCGTCGAAAAGCCCGTAGGTGAAGTACTGATATCTACTGTAGACCGACAGCCAGGAAAGCACCTGTCTTATAACATACACGTCAATGCGTCCGTTCAGTGCGGAGGCAAGCGCCAACAGCAGAAGCAGTCCCATAGTGCCGACGGCAGCCGTCACGATGTTCTCGGTGAGCGACGAGACGAATATTCCGACGGCGGTGAATGCCATTCCGACAAGGAGCATGGCGAAAATGCAGCCGAGCGTCTTCGAAACGTTGACCGTGCCGTAGCTGTTCAGCGCCACGATATACACGCAGCCGACAAGCATCGACGCGGCATACACCGTGTAGGAGGCGAGAAATTTCGCAAAAACCGTGGAGAAGATCGACACCGGAGAGGTCATGAGCAGCTGCTCCGTGCGAAGCTTCTTCTCCTCGGCGAAGCTCTTCATTGTGAGTATCGGGACCAAGATAATGTTGAGATATATCATCATCGTGAAGAATGCCGAGGTGTCGACGCTCTCCGAATGAAGCGTTAAAAGCGAGAGCATGAGAGCCGATACGGCAAGGTACACCGCGCAAAAGATATATCCGAGCGGGCTCGTGAAAAACGAGCGCAGCTCTTTTTTGTATATTGCAAACATAATAACTCCGTTCCGCCGCCGTGCGACGCAAAATTAATTTTCTCCGGCTTACCGCAGAAGCGCGCCGGACGCCGCTCAGGCGCGGCGAGAGCCCTTCGCTCTGCTGTCCCGCTCCGTCAGACGCACGAATACGTCCTCAAGATCAAGCTTTACAGACTCGAGCCCTACAAGAGGCCAGTCATTCTCGGCAAGCATGCGGAACATCGGCTTTCGAATGTCGACGCCGTTCCTTGCTCTGACTCTGAAGATATACGCATCCGCGTCGCGCTCACCGGACGAGTCGGCATGAAGCACGCCCTCCAGCTCGCGAAGCGCACGCGTGACCTCGCGCACGGGACCGCAGACCTTCGCGATAAAGTCGTTGCCGTCGTCAGCCATGCTCGTAAGTCTGTCCGTCTTCTCGTCGGCGACGATGCGTCCCTCGTTGATTATTACGACGCGGTCGCATACCGCCTGCACCTCCGACAGGATGTGCGAGGAAAGGATGACCGTGTGGTCACGCCCGAGATTTCTGACAAGATTGCGTATCTCGATTATCTGCTTCGGGTCGAGTCCGACCGTGGGCTCGTCGAGAATTATAACCGGCGGATTGCCGACGAGCGCCTGCGCTATTCCGACTCGCTGCTTGTAGCCCTTCGAGAGATTCGATATGAGCCTGTCAGACACGTCGCGTATCTTTGTGACCTGCATTATCTCCTCGAGATGCTTTTTGCGGTTGAGGCGGCATTTCTTCAGCTCATAGACAAAGCTCAGATATTCGCCGACCTTCATATCCTGATAAAGCGGCGGCTGCTCGGGAAGGTAGCCGACAAGGCGCTTTGCCTGGTCGGGGAACTCGAATATATCTATCCCTCCGACAAGCGCGCTTCCCGCGGTGGCTGAAAGACAGCCGGTCAGAATGTTGAGAGTCGTGGATTTTCCCGCGCCGTTCGGTCCGAGAAAGCCGAGGATCTCGCCCTCGCCCACCTTGAAGCTTATCCCCTCAAGTGCCGGAAAGCTTCCGTACACCTTCATGAGGTCATTGATTTCAACCATATTCTTCTCCGTTGTGCCGCAGCAAGCCGCGGCAATGTATTTTTTCTTAAAAGCTGTTTGCGTTTTTACAAGCTATCCGAGATATTATAACACAGAATTGTAAACACTTATTGAACAACAGCGGCGCGGCAGGTATTTTATTCTTAAATTTTCCGTCAGGCGTCAGCTTCACGGCTCCTCACACGGAACAAAGCATGCCTCAAATCATCCCGCGTGCCGCCCTCTCGCGCACTGCACGGAAGACGAATCGAAGGCGCTTTTCGGCGAGAGCGAATAAACATATTCGGGCGCCGCTTTGTGCCCTTTGCTCACGCGGCAAAAAAATTTTCTTGCTTTTTTTGAACGAATGTGGTATAATAGAGCGGTATTGCCTGAAAGGGTCAATGCCGAGCACGCCGAAAAAGCCCCGATTTTCGGGTAAAAAAGGCGCGCCGGCATCATTTTCCGACAACGATTTTTGTCGGCGGAAAGGAATCGCCGAACGGCGAGAAGGGATTATCTTGTATCACAATTCGGATAAGCCTGACTGTACCGGAAAAAGCCGCAAGTGCTCTCCCGAGCTTTCGGGACGCACGTCTGACGGAGGCATTATTTCTCAACCGAACAATACTTCAAAAAAAGCACACACCGCAGTTTTCGACGACATTGACATTCCCGCATGCGTGAGGGAAAAGCACCACTCGACAGCGTCTCGAAGCACCATGCCCCGCACGGCGCATGCCGCGCACCCGTCAAACGGCACAAGCGGCCGTCATCCGACGTCACAGACAAGACAGACACCACAGACAAGTCATCAGCGCGCACAGAGCGCAAGGACGGCATATCCCGCACACGCGGCATGCCGTGTGTCAGCACCGCGCATAGGCACTCCCGCAAGACGTGCCGCAAAAAAAAGGGCACACAAAAAGCGCAGCGTGCTCGACACCTTACTCTGCATTCTTGCACAGAGCAAAAAAAGCGTTATCGCATGTGCCATGCTTCTCCTTTGCATCGGCATCTGCATCCCGCTCGCGATATACGGAGCGGCATCGGCAAACGATCTTCCCGCCGATGACGACGCCACAAGCCCGGTCACGGTCAGCGCCGTAACCGAGCCCGACGAGGAGCTTGACAAGACGAGCACCTCCGCGGAGGCTGTCGAAGCCGGGGAGTCCGACAGCGCGGACAGCGAAACGGAGGCTCAGACCGCCGATAAGGTCAAAGACGAGCCCGACGAGGTGCTGACTCCCGACGAGGAGCTGTTTGAAGACGAAGCGGCGGACGCTCCCGCAGCAGAGCCCGAGCCGGTCCTTTTCAACGTCACGGTAAGCTTCTACGACCGTGAAGCTCTCTACTGCTCCACCGAAGCCACCACTCTCCGACAGCTGCTTGCAAGCAACGGCATTTGGCTCACGGAGAACGAGCATCCCTCCGTAGGACTCGACGAGCTGCTCGAATACGACAGCTGGATATCGGTCGACAAGACCGAATACGGCACGGTCACCGAAACGGAGTACCTTCCCTTCGAGACCGAGCTTGTCAACGTTACAAGCATTCCCCGCGGCAGCTACCAGACGGTAACGGCAGGTCAGGCGGGCACGCGCGACACGGTATACACCGTCGAATACCTCAACGGCGTTGAGGTCAGCCGCACGAAGGAATACGATTACATCTCCGCCACACCCGTAAATGAGGTGTGCTACTACGGAACGGGCGGCACCTTTACCGCTCCCGACGGAGCTGTATATTCCTACTCCTACTGCAAGAACGTTCGCGCAACCTACTACAACATTTACGGTACAACGGCATCCGGCATGGCGACAGGACCGAACGTCGTGGCAACAGACCCCTCCGTATTCCCTCTCGGAACACAGCTGTACGTCATGAACGACACCTTTGATTTCGGAGTGAAGACGGCAGCGGACACCGGCGGCGCCGTTCGCGGTGATTTCATCGATATCTGGATGGACGCCTCCTGCCCCTACTACGAGCAGTTCGCCGCGCAGGGCGTCTGGAGCATGACAGTTTACGTGCTTGACTGATAATCAATTTGCACCTCACCGCCGTCAGGCGGCAGCTCAATCGAAAAAGCAGCGTGAGGAAGCCGAAAGGCTTCTCTCTCGCTGCTTTCGTTTATAAAGGCGACGCCTGCCGATGCAGGCGCCGCCTTTGTTTTACGGTGAGTTTTTTACGAAACGCTCTTAAATTTGCTGTCGAAGACAAGCTTGTGAATCACGCTCGCGATAAGTCCCACGCCGAACATTATGCCGCCGCGCAAGAGCATTGCCGCGATGAAGCCCGACAGGAGCGTGCTCGCAAGGCTCGGCAGAAGCATGCCGAAGGCAACATAGAGCGCACCCGTGAGCAGAAGGAAGAAGCCTCCCACAACCGTCAGGGACACGGTAACATAGGTGAACAGCGCGCGAAGCTTTCTGCGGTTGATGAGCGTTATCAGCAGCGCGAGAGCCGCCGCAAGGACGATTATCGCAATGTACGCCACAACGGACATGCCGTTTCTGACATTGCCCGCAACGGAAATGCCGGCGCCGGACGAATTCTCGAGCTGCTCGACGGACAGTGACTTCATGACCTCGCTGTCGTCAAGCTGCGTGCGAAGCTCCTTGTAATCGTCTTCGGTGAACTCATACTCTATGACATTCTCGATCTCGCGCTCGTTTTCGCGGATCCAGTTGATTACACGGTCGGAATCGAGCTCGCGAAGCTCCTCGCCCTCGACAAAATACGCCGCGTAATCGCCGAGCACGTCGCCGACGAATTCGTTGGCCTTCGTCTTCTTGAGGACCTTCATCACCTTGTCCTCGTCAAGGTCGTATTTTTCCCTGACCTCCTTGTCACAGAAGTCGAGAATATATTTCGATACGGGGATCTCCTTGTCTCCGTCCTTTACCGTGAGTTTTTCCACGTCGTCGAGCTTTACCGACGAGAGCGTGTCCTCAAGCTTCTCTGGAGCCAGCGCTCCGCGGGCTATTCCAAGCGTGGAGGCTGTGGCAAGCACGACACAGAAAACGAACGACAGGAATATGCAAAGGAGCTTTATCGGCAGGGGCGACGGCTGCTTCTTCGCCGACGTAGCCGTCGCAGCGCGGCGAGGCGCAGGGGCGGAATATGCCGGGGCTGAAGCGGGACGGGGCGTCGTCTGCTGCGCGGAGGCAGGGCGGTTACTGTACGAGGGTATCTGGCATTCGCTGAGCACCGTCGTCTCTCCGGCGGGCATCTGACATTCGCTGAGTACCGTCGTCTCTCCGGCAGGTGCGCTTGTCGGGTACGGGCTCCGCGGAGCATTTTCTGCGGGTGTGCTTTCGCTCGGCGAGTCCTGCGAGAGCATCGTTCCGCAATTGGTGCAGAAGACGGCGCGGTCGTCGAGCGACGAGCCGCAATTGGTACAGAATTTCATTGAAATTCCCCCTTTTCGCTTATTTGATATGATTTTAGCATATTTTACCTGACATGTCAATATCGTTTTGCCGCAATATGCGACCGATAATGCGCGCGGCGGACAGCGTATTGTATTCAGTATAGCACAAAAACACATAGCTGTAAATGGAAAACCGCCTCCCGACTCACATTTCGTGTCTTTGCATAATTTTCGCCGCATTTTTTGTACAAGGCACACAATGCACACGGCGCGTCTCACGGTCGAAGACCCGTTTTACAAATAAAATTTCGTCTGGCGGAGCATGAATTTGGCACCTTGTGTTGAAGTCGGCGCGCTTTTGTGGTATTATATATAATAGTACACTCGGGAAGAATCAAAAAAGCACCGTCTGTCCGTATCGCGCCCGCCGCGTATACATATTTCAATGCTTAAGAAAACGGAGTAATCTCATGAATTCTTGCAAGATCACCTCGGCTCGCCGCACGCTCATTATCGGCTCGCTCTGCGCCGCTGTATGTGCCGCTGTCAGCGCTGTCCTTTACTTTTTCGCTTATCACACCTCGTACGACACCGTGATACGTCACTACGAAACGGGAGCTGTCCTACCCACGGTATTCGGACTGCTGATGCTACTGTCCGCAGTTATATTCAGCGCAATGTCGCTATCCATGCGACGTCTAAAGCTTCGTGTGACGCCCACGGGACACACCGCAGAAAGCTTTGGACTTTGGCTGTGCGCGTTCATGTTTTTGCTTCTTGCGTTTTTCACCTTCATGCAGCCCGGCACAGCCGACGTTACGGGCAGACTTTCCTTCGGCAAGCTCTGCTCGAGCCTTATCGCGCCCCTGTCGCTGCTTTCCTCGGCTTCGTTTTTCCTCGCGCTGTCACGTCTGCGCAGCACGACGCTCCATGCGATATTCTCCCTGGCGCCCGTGCTGTGGTCGATAGACATCGTGCTGAAGTATTATTTTGACCTTACAGACATGACGCTCAACGACCCCGAGCTTTCGCTCACGATGGTGTCTCTTGCGGGCATTATGCTGCTCCTTCTCGGAGAATGCCGGCTCGCGCTCGGCATCGCCTCTGCCGCGACCGAAGCCTTCTCGGCTTCCGCCGCGCTGTTCCTTACCGGAGGAATCTCGCTGGCACGCACCGTGCTCTTCCGCACCGACGCACTCATGCTTCCGACACCGGCGGAAAATGCATTCTTTATCTCGGCGGCAATACTCGGCGCGTGCAGGCTAATCTCGCTTTATTCCTTCATCGGAAAAAGCGGCGAGCCGGACAGCGAAACGGAAAACGGCGAAATCGCCGATGAGACACAGCACCCCGAAGTCGCCGACGCCGAATAATACGGCGCTCGTATATTATCAAAACCGCCACAGACGAAAGGATTCAGCAAAATGGATATAAACACCGCAACTCAAGGCTCCGCCGACGTCAATGCAGCTGCCGCTGCCTCCTTCACCGACGAGGAGCTTCGCCGAATTAACGAATACGCAGACGCACTCGACATTACCGACAGCACCGATGTTATCTGCTACGGCGCGGACACGCAGAAAAAGCTTGCGGATTTTTCCGAAAGCGCGCTTTCCGGAGCGAAGCTGTGCGACCTCGGCGAGACCGGGGACAAGCTCTCCGAGCTTGTCGGCACTCTCGAGGAGCTCGACACGGACGAAAAGGGCTTTCTCGGGCTTTTCAAGCGCACACGCGGCAAGCTCGAGCGCATGAAGTCGAAATATTCGAAGGTCGAGAAAAGCGTAGACAACATCGTCGAGGTGCTTGAGGGACATCAGATAACGCTCATGAAGGACATCAGCGTGCTCGACAATCTCTACGAGATGAACCTCGAATACATGAAGGAGCTCGCGCTCCGCATTGCCGCGGGCAAGCAGAAGCTCGAGCACGAAAGAAGCGTAACGCTCCCAGCTCTCCGCGAGAAGGCGCAAACCTCCGGTCTTGCCGAGGACGCGCAGGCGGCAAACGACTTTTCCGAGATGTGCGACCGCTTCGAGCGCCGTCTGCACGACCTTGAGCTGACTCGCACCGTTGCCGTTCAGACAGCCCCCCAGATACGCCTGCTCCAGAACAACGACGCTGTCATGACCGAGAAGATACAGACGGTCATCATGAACACGATACCGCTGTGGAAGAGCCGCATGGTGATAGCTCTCGGCATTGCCCATTCAAATGAGGCAATGAAGGCACAGCGCGCCGTCACCGACATGACAAATGAGCTGCTGAAGAGCAACGCCGAGGCTCTGAAGAGCGCAACCATCGAGACCGCCCGCGAAAACGAGCGCGGCATTGTCGACATCGAAACGCTGACTGCCGCAAACGAGGCGCTTATCTCAACGCTCGACGAGGTCAAGAAAATACAGTCCGATGCCGTCGTCCGCAGACGCGAGGCCGAGGGCGAGCTTACCAGAATTGAAAACGAGCTCCGCGAAAAGCTCATCGAAATGTCATCTTCCGATTCCTCACCCACTGCATGAATATAAAATTCCGCCCGTCTGTCGGGTCTTCGCAGAAAGGATATTCACGAATATGAAATCAAGCCGAACCTTGCGCCTTCTTTGCGTGCTTCTCGTACTTCTTACAGCATTTGCCGCCGTAACGCCGTGCTATGCCTACCCGTCGCATACGGATTATATTTCGGATTCCGCCGACGTGCTCGACGACGGGACCGAGCGCTCGTTCAAGTCGGTGGCTGACACGCTCCGCAGCGAGCGGCATGTGAATCTCGCGCTGTGTACCGTGCAGAGCACCGGCGGAGAGGAGCTTGCCGATTTCGCCTCCTCTCTCTATGTTAGCTGGAAAATAGGACACGGAATGCTCCTGCTCATTGTCACGGACACGCATAGCTTCTACGCGATAACGAGCAAGTCGCTCGAGGAATACGTCTCCTACGACAAGCTCGGCGAGCTTCTTAACACGACAATGGCAGCGTCCGTCGAGCAGCAGGATTATTCGGGAGCCGTCAGCTCCGCGTGCCGAGCGCTTTCCGATTACATAAGCGAGAACGTGCCGAAGGACTTCGGCATTCAGAAGACCTACATGCCCGGCTGGCTCATCGCCGTTATCGTGATACTCGTGATAATCGCCGTGCTGCTCATCGGCGGCTATATTCTGCTTTTGTACCTTGAGAAAAAGAAGGCACAGCGCGAGAGAATGCTCCGCGAGCTGCGCCGCCGCAGAATGATAAGCGACCCCTACCGTGAAGGAGGGACAGCTCCCCGCCGTCCCGCTCAGGGTGCTCGACGCCCCGATGCGTACCGCCACAATCAGGGAACACAGGGCGTATATCCCGCCTCAAGATCCACACGTCGTCCCGACGTCGGTCCTCATGCTGCCTACGGCGCACCCTACGGCAGCTCACCCCGCAGCGCCTCCTACGGCGCTCCCCGCACAGGCACCGCCGCGCCGCGCCGCCCCGTTTCGCAAAGCACTCGCGACGACAGCTTCGATAAGGCGGCGACCGTTCAGATAAGCACCGCCGACCTCCGCGCGGCTCGCGGTGGACACAGCAAGTTCTACGACGGAACACAGTGACGCACGCATGCGACCGATCACAGACCAAAGGACGTACCAGTGACAGCTATTTCAACAAACGGAATTTCATACGGCATCGGTGTCGATACCATTCTCCGAGACGTCAGCTTTTCCCTTGAAGAGGGCGACCGTCTCGGCGTGGTAGGAGTTAACGGAAGCGGGAAATCCACGCTCCTTCGCATCCTCTCGGGCGAGCTCGAGGCGGACAGCGGCGAGCTTTACATTTCCCGAGGAAGCACCGTCGGTATTCTTCATCAGAACGATGCCTTTAATATTATCGAAAGCTCCGGCGACACCGTACTCGAGCAGATGTACGCCGCATTCCCGACTCTGCTTGCGCTTGAGGAGAGGATAGCCTCGCTCGAGGCGGCGCTGTCCGAGACCGGCGACAGTACAAGGATTGCCTCGCTCTCCGATGAGCTCGAGTCGGCAAACAGACGCTACGCCGAGCAGGGCGGGCTGTATTTCCGCTCACGCTGCCGAAGCATGCTCTGCTCGCTCGGCTTCGACGAGTCGTATCACAGCCTCCCGATCTCGGGAATGAGCGGAGGTCAGCGCACAAGGATCGCGCTGGCGCGTCTGCTCGCACGTGAAGTAGACATTCTCCTTCTCGACGAGCCGACGAACCATCTTGACACGGAAACGCTCGAATGGCTCGAGGAGCACCTGTCGGCATACAAAAAGACGGTTATCGTCGTCTCGCACGACAGATATTTTCTCGACCGCGTCACGACAAAGACGCTCGATGTCGAAAACAACACCGCAAAGCTCTATGGTGTGCCGTATTCTCTTTATACCGAGCAGAAGCGGCGCGACCGCGAGATCGCCGAGAAGAAGTACGAGCTCCAGCAAAAGGAAATCGCGCGCCTTGAGGCGTTCATTGAAAATCAGCGAAGGTGGAACCGCGAGCGCAATATTATCGCAGCTGAAAGCCGCGAGAAGGCGATCGCACGCATGGAAAAGGTCGAGCGTCCTGCGGATGCGCCGAAGTCCGTCAGCTTCTCGATAGATTCGTCGGGAGAAAGCGGAAACGACGTGCTTGAGCTAAAGGATCTCGCAGTTCGCTTCCCCGGACGCGAGCTGTTTTCACACCTTGACCTTCTGCTCAAGAAGCGCGATCGACTCTTTATAATGGGCAAAAACGGCTGCGGTAAGTCCACGCTCATACGTGTTCTCATGGGAATGCAGCAGCCGAGTGAGGGAACGCTCGAGCTCGGCTACAACGTAACCGTCGGCTATTACGCGCAGGAGAATCAGAGTCTCGTAGAGGAAAACACCGTCCTCGAGGAGCTGTGGAGCGCGCACCCCCGACTGACTCAGACCGAAATACGAAACACGCTCGCAATGTTCATGTTCCGCGGCGACGATATCGAAAAGCGCGTTGCCGTCCTCAGCGGAGGAGAGCGAGCGCGGCTTACAATAGCGAAGCTCATTTTGTCGAAGATGAATCTGCTCATCCTCGACGAGCCGACAAACCACCTTGACATTGCCTCGCGTGAGGCGCTCGAAAACGCGCTTGAGGCGTTCGACGGCACACTCATTGCTGTCTCGCACGACAGATATTTCGTAAAGCGCCTGGCAACGCGCTTTGTCTCGCTGTCGCCAAGCGGCTGCCGCCAATTTTTCGGCTCCTACGACTCGTTTAAGACGAGTCTCGAGGCGCCGCCCGCAGCCGCGCCCGCAGCCGGAGCGCCTGAGAGCACGTCCGTCGGCGGCAAGGAGGATTATCTCCGCCGCAAGGCTGAAAATGCGAAGCTTCGCCGCGCCTCACGGCGTCTGGAGGCTATCGCCGACGAATGCGACCGTCTCGAGCTTCGAATAGCAGAGCTGGACGACGCGCTGTGCGGCCCCGAGGGCTCGGATTACAAGCGTGCCGCCGAGCTTTCCGATGAAAAATGCATCACGGAGGATCGCCTGATGCAGCTTTACGAGGAGGAGGAAGAGCTCCGTGAGCTCCTCGCTTCAAGCGAGCCGTAATATTAAGATGCTTGATTTACTTGAGCTGCAAAAGCAGTTTTTACTCTCCCATATTGAAAAGGGAGACCGCGTTGCCGATTTTACGATGGGCAACGGCTACGACACCGTCTTTTTATCAAACGCCGTCGGAGAGACGGGACACGTTACCGCCTTCGACATTCAGCCGTCCGCGCTCGAATCGGCGGCTGCCAATCTCAGACGCAACGACTGTCCGCCGAATTGGCGCCTGATATGTGCCTCTCACCACAGGGCAAAGGAGTTCATAAAGGAACCGATAAAGGCGGGGGTATTTAATTTAGGCTACCTCCCCGGCTCCGGGAACAAGGCGCTCACAACCGCACGCAGCACGACGCTTCCCGCAGTGGCAGACGCACTCGAGCTGCTTTGCGTTCACGGAATACTGCTTGTCGCGGTCTATCCCGGTCATCCCGAGGGCGCGGCAGAGGGGCGCGAGCTGACGGAATATTTCTCGTCGCTGTCGCGCTTTAAGTACTCGGTAACGCAAATACGAATTATAAATTCGCCCGACAGCCCGTTCTTCACGGTAGCCGAGCGGGCAAAATAAGACTTCACCGTTATTCTCGCGAAAGGAGGACGCCATGGCAAAAAGCGGCTGCCAATCTCAGACGCAACGACTGTCCGCCGAATTGGCGCCTGATATGTGCCTCTCACCACAGGGCAAAGGAGTTCATAAAGGAACCGATAAAGGCGGGGGTATTTAATTTAGGCTACCTCCCCGGCTCCGGGAACAAGGCGCTCACAACCGCACGCAGCACGACGCTTCCCGCAGTGGCAGACGCACTCGAGCTGCTTTGCGTTCACGGAATACTGCTTGTCGCGGTCTATCCCGGTCATCCCGAGGGCGCGGCAGAGGGGCGCGAGCTGACGGAATATTTCTCGTCGCTGTCGCGCTTTAAGTACTCGGTAACGCAAATACGAATTATAAATTCGCCCGACAGCCCGTTCTTCACGGTAGCCGAGCGGGCAAAATAAGACTTCACCGTTATTCTCGCGAAAGGAGGACGCCATGGCAAAAAGCAACAGCGACGCACGGCGCAGAACACAGAGCATGCCCTCGGGCACAGCTGCCCGTCGCGCACCGACGCCGAGACCGACAAACGGCGTCCCCGGCTCACCTCTGTCCCGCGACGAATACGCAAAAGCTCACGCGCCGTCGGTGCAGCGCAGTGCGGAAACGGACGTGCGTCGGCAGACCCCCGATGCGCGCCGACCCTCAGGCACAGCTCGTCCGCACACTGCCCCGCAGCGAGCGACACCCGCAGCTTCGCCGCGCCCACGCAGCTCGCAGGAAGCACGCAACGCACAGGCTCTGCGCTCTCCGAGCGGCAGCGCGACCGCCCGCCGCACGGGCGGTGTCGGAAGCTCACCCTCTCGCCCCGGTACTCAGCCGCAGCGAGGCGCAAGCTATCCCCGGCGCGGCAATAATAGCGCCTCGTCGCAGAACACGCGACGTCGCCCTACGCAAAGCAGCCGTCCCGCCGCACCGCGACGCGACGGATATTCCGCCTATGATGTCGAGCGAGCCGAAAGAGCGCGTCGGGCACGCGCCGCACGCGCGGAATACGAGCGCCGACGTGCCGCGGAGCTTGAACAGCTGCGCCGCCTTGAGCGCGAGATAAAAAAGGTCAAGAGAGAACGTCGACGTGCCGCACAGCGTATATTCTTCGGACGGGCTGCCGTCACGGGAATAATATTCCTGCTGCTCACAGCGCTACTGTGCGGCTCTCTCGCACTCAACTTCAAGCACACCCCCGACAGCACGCCGTCGAGCATCAGCTATATTTTCGGCGGGGACACCAATTACGTAAGAAGCGTCTCCTCCGCCGTTGCGCTGCGTGACGGGCTTTTGTATATCTCCTTTAACGACATTGCCGAATACCTCGACCTCTTTGTTGTCGGCGACGCCGAGGGCATGCGCTTTATATTCCCGAGCTCCGAGCACAACCCGCTCGAGAGCGAGAACAGCGGCGGCGAGGATGAGGTCACCTTCAAGAACAAAAGTCGCACGGCAACAGTCAATTCACGCGAGACCCGCCTTGACGGCGAGAGCTTTATGCTCGGCGAGGAGATTTGGGTCTGCGCTTCGTTCGTCGACGAATATCTCTCGCCCCTCGACATTTCGCGCGAGGGAGACACGGTAAGGATATCGCGTCTCGAGAACACAGAGCTGTCGACAAAGAACGAAACGGTTTATTACAACGTAGCGCTGACGCTGAAAAGCGAGCAGAGGCTGTCCTCGCTCTCCGACCCGAGCGCGTCGTCCGGCGGCAGCACTCTGCGCGAGGAGGTCACCTTCAAGTCCGACCTTTCGGCGTATGAAAAATACATGGCTCCCGAGGACGACAGCGAATATCTGACGCTCGTCAACAGCTCCTCCCCGCTTGACGCCTCGTATGCGCCGAGCGACCTTGTCGGTGTTACTGCAACGAGAAACGACGGTCGAGAAACGCAAAGGCTTCGCGAATGTGCCGCATATGCGCTCGAGGCGCTCTTTACCGAGCTTGCCGCAGAGGGCTTTACAGACGTTTCGGTAACGAGCGGCTATCGCTCATATGAATCGCAGCTCGCACTTCACGAGCAGTATATTGCCGACGAAATGGCGCGCGACGCGACGCTTGACCGTGAAGCGGCAGAGGCGCTTGTTCTCGCCTACTCCTCAGTTCCCGGCACGAGCGAGCACCAGACGGGGCTTTGCGTTGACATGCACAGCCTGCTCAGCGCGGATGTCTCCTATGCCGAGACCGACTCATATAAGTGGCTCGCGGAGAATGCGTGGAAATTCGGCTTTGTGCTCCGCTATCCCGAGAACAAGACAAATATCACGGGCATATCCTTCGAGCCGTGGCACTGGCGCTTTGTCGGTCGCGAAAACGCAAGGGCAATGCGCGACGGCGCTGTGTGCCTTGAGGAATATGCTTTGACTATAGGTAACAAAAATGAATGAACTTGAAGCTACACGCAGTGTGACCCCGATAGCTTATATCAGAACGGAGCTGAAAAATAAATTCGGCATCCCGCGCCAGAGCGGGCGCATCGGCACGCTTCGCGGGCGCATCGAATTCGTTCCCGAATGGCGCGACGGCGCCGCGCTCCGCGAAATCGAGGGCTTTTCGCACCTGTGGCTCATCTTCGATTTTTCGAAGGCACACAAGGAAAAGCACTCCCCCACCGTCCGTCCGCCGCGACTCGGCGGAAACCGACGCGTCGGAGTTTTCGCAAGCCGCTCGCCCTACCGACCGAATTCTCTTGGGCTCTCCTGCGTGAAGCTCGAAGGAATTGAGCGCACGAAAAACGTCGGGCACGTGCTTGTCGTTTCGGGCGTCGATCTGCTCGACGGCACGCCGATATACGATATCAAGCCGTATATTCCCTATGCGGACTGCATTCCCGACGCCGTCGGCGGCTTTGCGGATGCAGAGGCGGCGCACCGGCTGGACGTCCGTTTTCCGGAGGAGCTTCAGGCAAGACTGCCACAGGCAGACGCCGAGAGTATCACTGCCATAATCGCAGACGACCCGCGCCCGGCTTACATTGACGACCCCACCCGCGAATACACCGTCTCCTTCGGCGACTTTGAGATAGACTTCAACGTCGACGGCGACACTGCCTATGTCTACCGCGTGCGTGAAGCATCCGCACCGCAGAATATAAAGTAACCGCTCTTTCAAAGAAAGGACATTATCATGCAACGTGAAAAACTCGGCTCGAGGATAGGCTTTATCCTCATCTCCGCAGGCTGCGCCATCGGTCTCGGAAACGTATGGCGCTTCCCCTATATCGTCGGTGAATACGGCGGCGCGGCGTTTATTCTCATTTATCTCGCATTTCTTCTCCTGTTCGGACTTCCGATAATGACCATGGAGTTCTCCGTCGGTCGTGCGAGCCGTCAGAGCATCATGGGCTCGTTTAAGGTGCTCGAGCCGCGCGGCACACGGTGGCACCTGTTCGGCGGCATCGGAATGGCGGGAAATTATCTGCTCGTTATGTTCTACACCGTCGTCACGGGCTGGATGTTCGCATATTTCTTCAAGACTCTTCGCGGGGACTTCGTGTCGCTTGACACGGCAGGCGTAGCCGAGGAATTTGCCTCGCTTACCTCAAATCCCTGGATACTCACCGCGTTTATGCTTCTCACCGTATTTCTCGGCTTTGCCATCTGCTCGCTCGGCGTACAGCGCGGAGTCGAAAAGGTGACGAAGGTCATGATGGTCGCGCTCCTTCTCATAATTGCCGTGCTCGCCGTTAACAGCGTAACGCTCGACGGAGCCGCAGAGGGTCTGCGCTACTACCTTATCCCCGATTTCTCGAAGATGCAGGGTCGCGTCGGTGAGGTAATATTCGCCGCACTCGGACAGGCATTCTTCACTCTTTCCATAGGCATGGGCTCTATGGCTATCTTCGGCAGCTACATCAGCCGTGACCGCCGCCTGCTCGGCGAATCGGTGACAATTGCCTCGCTTGACACCTTCGTTGCGATAATGTCGGGACTTATCATAATTCCCGCCTGCTCCGCTTACGGAATCGAACAGACCGCAGGTCCCAAGCTCATATTCGAGACACTTCCCGTCGTGTTCAACAATATGCCCGGCGGACGCGTGTGGGGCGCGCTGTTCTTCCTGTTCATGATCTTCGCCGCAATGTCCACGATAATCGCGGTCTTCGAGAACATAGTCTCGTGCTGCATGGACGGCTTCGGCTGGAGCCGCAGAAAGTCAAGCCTTGTGAATCTTGTGCTCGTCTCCGCACTCTCCATGCCGTGTGTGCTCGGCTTTAACGTGCTGTCGGGCTTTACTCCCCTCGGCGAGGGCACGACCGTGCTCGACCTTGAGGACTTCATTATCAGCAACAATATTCTGCCGCTCGGCTCAATCGTGTACATTCTCTTCTGCACGACACGCCGCGGCTGGGGCTACGACGGCTTTCTCGAGGAGGCTAACACCGGTCGCGGGCTGCGCTTCCCGAAGGGACTTCGCGTGTACGTGAAATACGTGCTTCCGCCGGTCATCCTCATTCTCTGGGCACAGGGATATATCTCAACATTCTTCTAAGACAGCAAACACCCGCCGGAGCGTGTGCAGCCGAATTGAACGGTGCACCGCGCTCGGCGGGTGTTTTTTGACTGGTCAGAGGAAGCTTATCCTGCTTTTTTCAAAAATGTGCTTCAGGACTGCCCCGAGCGCGACGCCGAGCACTCCCTGCACGGCGTTATCGGGAATATTCAAAAGCGCAGCTGAAAATCCGTAGAGCACGCCCTCGAATACATAATAGCCGAGCATCATCACGCACTCCGCGACAGCTGCGGCAAGCACAGCGGATGTCGTATTGCCAAGGCGGTGCGAAAAAAAACGAAGCAGCACAAGCGTCGTGAGCGCCGAAAGCCCCTTGATCGCAAAGCTCACCGGAGCATAAACTACATAGCCTGAAAACAGGTCGGCGAGTCCTGAGCCGATACCCGCAGCGAGAAACGCATACAGCGGCGGCAGCATAAAGCCGCAAAGCAGAACAACACAGTCGCCGAGATTAACATATCCGTTGATCGGCGACGGTACCTTGATAAGCATGGTCGCAACGCAAACGAGCGCGGCTGTCACTGCCGAGCCAACAAGCGTGCGGACGGTGTTTTTCTTCTCTTTCATAATAATTCCCCCGTATATACGATAATACGATACGCCACGCATATCGTTTATTCGACGCAGTCTTCTATACACGTCTGCCATTGTCTCGTGTAAAGCGCCATGTCACGCACATTCTTTCATTTTTATGGTGTAATTATAATTCCGCAGCCGACCGTTGTCAAGTGACAGCTGCGGACAAATATTTGCGCTCTGCGAAAAAATATTTATCCATCTCCGACAACGGCGCTCTGTGAAAAAACAAAAGCAGCGAGAAGCGCAAAAGGGCGAGAAGTTTTCCCTGTAAAGCAGGGAAAACTTCTCGCCCTTTTAATGCTTAAGCTCTGCTCTGAGCCTTATTAAATACCCTTCTTGGAGCGCTCGATGTGCTCAAGCTCGCTCTCGTTGTAGGTGATGCTTCTTCCGGGGATGGGCATGAGCTTCTGACTGATAACGTCGATAATGCCGTCAGCCTGCGGGAAGTAATGCTTCTCGAGCTCGAACGCGGGTGTAATCCAGTTTCGCGAGCCGAATACTGCCGGCGGCGCGTCGAGGTAATCGAAGCACATCTCGGTGATATTCGACGCCATGTCTCTCATGACGGAGTTGCGGTCGACCGCGTCTCCGACGATGATAATCTTACCGGTCTTCTTAACGGACTCGATGACCTTTTCGTAATTGAACGGAACGATGGAGCGCGTGTCGATGACCTCAGCGGAAATTCCGTACTCGCTCTCGAGCGTCTTTGCGGCGTCGAGTGCGCGGTAAAGTGTCG
>CAYNHY010000009.1:0-24667 GCA_964397225.1 uncultured Ruminococcus sp. | reverse complement strand
CCCTGCTGAGGTGCACACCAGCCGATACCGTGAGTAAGAGCAGAGATATCCTTTATCTCATAGGCCTTGACCCATTTACCCTCTTCCGGGATCGGTGCCGGACCGTGGTGAGGACCCTTAGCAACGGTACACATGTTTTCAACTTCGTGAGAATATGCTATATTGCCCATTTTTCCGTCGTCTCCTTTAAGAAAAAATAATTGTATTCAATACTCCTTTATTATATAACAAAACTCCGCGCGGGTCAACAAATTCCGCAAAGTTTTTTCGAGAAAGCGCGAAAAAAGCTTCCCAAAGCGCGTTTTTCGGTAGTCACAGGCAGAAACTCGGCATCATAAACTTACCTGTGAACGGTCATGTACCGTTACCGCAACCAAAAGAAAGGCTGTACGGATATGGAAGGTAAAACAAAGATCGGCATTCTCGGCGGGGACGAAAGGCAGCTTGCGCTGTGCCCGCTGTTTGCCGAGAAGGGCTTTGAATGCGCGACGTGGGGCCTTCGCGACGCTCCAAAGGGAAGCTGCGCCGTCTCGGACAGCACGGTAAGATGCGTCGACTGGAAATGTGCCGTCAACGGAGCTGCCGCTGTAATATTACCGCTGCCCCTGAGCACCGACGGCGTCAGGCTGAACTGCTCCTTTGTGCCGGAGCACGACACATATATTCCGAGAATAACCGAGCTTATTGAGAAAATAGGACGCGACACTCCGGTTTTCGCCGGAAAGGTACCGCCCGCCACGGCACGCTTCGCGCGTGAGCACGGCGTGCGCCTGACAGATTATTACGAGTCTGAGGAATTTCAAATAAAGAATGCCGTTCCGACGGCGGAGGGCGCGATAGGAATTGCGATATCCGCACTCGACATCACACTTGCGGGCTCGCACTGCGCCGTTGTCGGCTACGGCAGGATCGGTCGCACGCTCGCACAGCGTCTTTGCGCGCTCGGCTGCCGCACCACCTGCATTGCACGCAGCAAAAAGGACCTGGCGTGGGCATCCTGTGACGGCTGCACGCCGCTCCCGCTGTCCGAATATTCGCCGTCGGAGCATCGCTTCGATGCAATATTCAACACGGCTCCTCACATGATATTCGATCGTGACGTGCTTGGCGTAATGCCGCACGAAAGCGTTATCATAGACCTTGCCTCGCAGGGCTGCGGAGTCGACGGCTCGGCGGCAAAAAGCGCCGGTATACGCAGTATAAAGGCGCTGTCGCTTCCCGGTAAAACCTCGCCTGCAAGCGCCGGACGAATAATATTCGAATCGGTATACAGCTCACTCGAGCAGGAGGGCATACTGTGATCTCATTTGCAATGTGCGGTTCGTTTTGCACGCACAGACGTGCGCTCGACGTGCTTCGCTCTCTTTGCCGAAGCTGTGACGTTCTGCCGATTGTCAGCGAGACCGTATATTCAACCGACACGCGCTTTGGGAGCGCGGCGTCGCTCCTGCTCGAGCTTGAGGAAACGACGGGACATTCGGTAATACACACGGTAAAGGACGCAGAGCCTCTCGGTCCCGCTATCGACTCAGAGGCGCTTGTGATCTGTCCCTGCACCGGAAACACACTCGCAAAGCTCGCGCACGGCGTTACCGACTCCTGTGTCACAATGGCTGCAAAAGCGCACCTCAGATGCAACAAGCCCGTAATTATCGCTCTCGCTTCAAACGACGCACTCGGAGCAAATCTTTCGAACCTCGGCGCGCTTCTTAACCGAAAAAATGTGTACACCGTGCCGATGCACCAGGACGACCCAATAAAGAAGCCGCATTCGCTCGTTGCCGAGATGTCGCTGACCGAGCAAGCACTTGAAGGTGCAAGGCAGGGTCTACAGCTTCGTCCCGTTTTTCTTACCTAACAAAATAGGGCGGATACCGCGCAGGCACCGCCCCTTTTTTCAGCACTCGCCTCTCAGCTCTTGACTTTATCTCCGCAGCGGTGTATAATACGGATAACACAGCGTTGAAAGGAAATTACAATTAATGAAGTTATCTGTTTCCTCCTACAGCTTCGGCTCATATGCTCAGGCTGAGGTGCTCGGTATACTCGGTGTCATGGAAAAGGCACGCGACATGGGCTTTGAGGGCTTTGAAATCGCGGAATGCCCCGAAATTTATGACGCCGACACCGTTGAGGCGATAAGAAAGCGTTCCGAGGAACTGTCTCTCCCGATCGTCGCTCTTGACGTGGGAGCTGATTTCACGAAGAACAGCTGCACCTCACTTGACGAGGAAATACAGCGCGTTTGCGCGCTTGTCGATATAGCGGACGCTCTCGGTACAAAAATGCTACGTCACGATGTATGCTACGGAAATTTTGACGGCAAGCACGGTGTCGGCTTTGAGGATGTGCTTCCCGTCATCGTCAAGGGCTGCCGCGCGGTTGCCGATTACGCGGAAGGTCTCGGCATTGTAACGATGTTCGAAAACCACGGCTATTTCGTACAGGATTCGGATCGCGTCGAGCGGCTGATAAATGCCGTAGCTCACCCGAGCTTCGGTTATCTGCTCGATGTCGGAAACTTCATGTGTGTTGATGAGGAGCCGACACTCGCCTCCGGGCGCCTTGCAAGATACGCATGTCACGCTCACGCCAAGGATTTTCACAAAAAGAGCGGCTCCACCGAATTTCCGGGAGAGGGCTGGTTTACAACAAGAGGCGGCAATTACCTTCGCGGAGCGATAATCGGTCACGGCGACGCATGCTGCGCCCAAAGCATCAAGCTGCTGAAGGCAAGCGGCTACGACGGCTACCTCACTATAGAATTCGAGGGACTCGAGGACAATCTTCGCGGCATATCGCTCGGGCTTGAAAACCTCAGAAAATACATTGACTGAATATCGGAGGTGCATTAATGTTTAATGATGTAAAATATGCCGAGCTGTTCCGCTTTTTCGAGGAAATATCGAAAATCCCGCGCGGCTCGGGAAACGAGGGCGGCATTGCGAATTATCTCGAAGCCTTCGCCGCAGAGCGCGGACTTTACTGCTACCGCGACGATATAAACAATATTTTCATAAAAAAGGACGCTGTCGGCGAGGAGTATGCCGAGCACGCGCCCGTGCTTCTTCAGGGTCATACCGATATGGTGTGCGAGGCTGCTGCCGGAACAGAGCATAATTTTCTTCTCGACGGAATAAAGCTTGTTCGCGACGGCGACATACTTCACGCAGACGGCACCACACTCGGCGCCGACGACGGCTGCGCCGTGGCTGCGATGCTTGCAATTCTCGATTCGAGCTCGCTCAAGCATCCTCCGCTCGAATGCCTGTTCACTGTCGGCGAGGAGGTCGGCATGGACGGCATGGACGCCTTTGACTGCTCGAAAATCTCCGCACGCCGCATGATTAATCTCGATTCCGCCGGAGAGGGCGTTGCAACGGTCGCGTGCGCCGGCGGTGTCAGATGCGACTATTCGGGAGAATTAGAAGTGCAAAGCCTTCCGAGCGGATATTCCGTGTATTCAATGTGCGTTTCAGGTCTCTACGGCGGTCATTCCGGTGAGGATATCAATCTCGGTCGCGCCAATGCGATAGAGCTTACTGCACGGCTGCTTCGCTTTATACGCCGCGTCGCGCCCGTCCGTATCGTAAGTCTTGCGGGCGGCTCAAAGGATAACGCGATCCCGCGCGACTGTACGGTGGTATTTGCAGCTCCGAGCACGCTTGACGCAGCTGCCGCGATTTCCGACGCTGTAGCTCTGACGCGTCACACACTGTGCGACGACGACCGCGAATTCAGTGTCGAGACGGTCGAAGCTCCCGTAGACGGCTGTGCTCTCGGCGAAGAGGACAGCACACGCATCATAGATTTTTTGTCGGTATTCCGCTCAGGTCCCGTTACCATGTCGCCGGAAATCCCCGATATGGTAGAGAGCTCATATAACCTTGCGTCTGTCAAGCTCGACAGCGGCGAGATACAAATCGTAGTCTCCTTCCGCTCCTCTGTCGAAGCCTCACTCGACGATATGACCGAGAGCATGCTCGCCTTCGGTCGTCTTGCCGGACTTAACGCACGCTGCCACAGCCGTTACCCCGGCTGGAGCTTTGCCGAGAGCTCGCCGCTTCGTGAGCTGTATCTTTCCGTCTGGAAGGAGCTTTTCGAACGTGACGGAACAGCACTCGGTATACACGCCGGGCTTGAGTGCGGACTGCTCGTCAGCCGCATACCAGACATGGATATAATATCAATAGGTCCCGATATAAAGGATCTGCACTCCCCCTCCGAAACGCTCGGAATCGCCTCCTTCGACAGGCTCTACGAGACGGTCATCAATATGCTTGAGAAGTGCTAACGCACAAAAGAAAGGAATTATAAAATGAAAGCAATAGTATCTGTTATCGGCCGCGACAGCGTCGGCATCCTTGCAAGAGTCAGCAGCGAATGTGCAAAGCACAATGCAAACATCATCGATGTTACTCAGTCCGTTATGAAGGATATGTTCACGATGATAATGCTCATCGACATTGCCGAGCTGTCTTCGGATTTTGCCGACCTCACCTCATCGCTGGAGGCTCTCGGCGACGAGATCGGCATGAAGATACACGTAATGCACGAGGATATCTTCAATTCGATGCACCGCATTTGAAACGGCAGCAAAGACTCAAAGAAAGGCAAAAAGTTAAATGTTAAATACAACCGATATACTTGAAACGATCAACATGATCGACAATGAGAATCTTGATGTACGCACCATTACGATGGGTATATCTCTTCTCGACTGCGCCGACAGCGACATTGACGCCTCGTGCCGCAAAATATACGACAAGCTGACGCACCGCGCCGAGAAGCTTCTTTCGACCGGTGAAAAAATCGAGCGCACCTACGGCATACCGATCATCAATAAGCGCATCTCGGTCACGCCCATCGCAATGCTTACAGGTGTTTCGGGCGGAGACCCCGTGAAATATGCAAAAACGCTTGAGCGCGCGGCGTCGACTCTCGGCGTAAACTTCATCGGCGGATATTCCGCACTTGTACAAAAGGGCTTTTCAGCAGGTGACCGCGAGCTTATCGCATCAATTCCCGAAGCGCTTGCAGAGACCGAGCATGTATGCTCGTCGGTAAACATCGGCTCGACCAAGGCAGGCATCAATATGGACGCCGTCGCTCTTATGGGAAATGCCGTAAAGCGCGCCGCAGAGCTGACCGCTGACAGGAACTGCATCGGAGCCGCAAAGCTTGTAGTGTTCTGCAATGCTCCCGAGGACAACCCCTTCATGGCAGGTGCCTTCCACGGAGTCGGTGAGCCAGACACCGTTATAAATGTCGGCGTCTCGGGTCCCGGAGTCGTTCGCGCGGCAGTCTCGAAATGTCCCGACGGAGACCTCACGGAGATCGCGGATATTATTAAGAAAACCGCATTTAAGATCACCCGAATGGGTCAGCTGGTCGGCACGGTCGCATCGCGCGAGCTCGGCGTTCCCTTCGGAATCGTTGACCTTTCCCTTGCGCCTACACCTGCTGTAGGCGACTCTGTAGCTCACATTCTCGAGGCTATGGGTCTTGAGCAGTGCGGAACTCACGGAACGACCGCTGCCCTCGCGCTTCTCAACGACGCTGTCAAGAAGGGCGGCGTTATGGCGTCGTCTCACGTTGGCGGACTCTCTGGTGCATTCATCCCGGTTTCCGAGGACGCAGGCATGATAGACGCGGCGCGCTCGGGTGAGCTGACAATAGAAAAGCTCGAAGCAATGACCGCAGTTTGCTCGGTCGGTCTTGATATGATAATTATCCCCGGCGACACATCACCGTCCACAATTTCGGCAATTATCGCAGACGAGGCTGCCATCGGCATGGTCAACTCGAAAACAACGGCAGTTCGCGTTATCCCCGCAATCGGAAGAAGCGCCGGTGAAGAGCTTGAATTCGGCGGTCTGCTCGGCTGCGGTCCGATAATGAATGTTCACTCCGACTGTAGCTCGGAGAAGTTCATCATGCGCGGCGGACGCATCCCCGCACCGATGCAAAGTCTTAAGAACTAACTCAGCGACATTTTCAAAAGCACCAAAAAAAGAGGTCTCACGGCGAGACCTCTTTTTTTGCTCATGTTCGGTTATCTTTTCGCAATCGGGATGTACTCACGCTGCTCCGTGATCTCCTTGTATGCGGGACGTATTATCTTGCTTGCGTTTGCAAGCTCCTCAAGTCTGTGAGCGCTCCAGCCCGCAACGCGAGCTACAGCAAACAGCGGTGTGTAAAGCTCATGCGGAAGTCCGAGCATATCATATGCAAAGCCGCTGTAGAAGTCAACATTGACCGACACGCCCTTGTACATACGGCGCTTCTCGGCAATAACGCGGGGCGCAAGGCGCTCGACTGCATGATACAGTCCGAGTTCTTCCTCTCTTCCCTTCTCAACAGCAAGCTTCGCAACGATCTCGCGAAGTATGCGCGAGCGCGGGTCCGATACCGAGTATACAGCGTGACCCACGCCGTATACAAGTCCCGATCTGTCGAAGGCTTCCTTATTGAGAAGCTTCGAAATATAAGCGCATATCTCATCATCGTCGCCATAGTCGGAGATGTTCTTTTTCATATCGTTGAACATGCCGACGACCTTTATATTTGCGCCGCCGTGCTTCGGTCCCTTAAGAGAGCCGAGAGCCGCCGAAATTGCCGAATATGTATCGGTTCCTGAGGATGACACAACTCGCGTCGTGAAGGTGGAGTTATTTCCGCCGCCGTGCTCTGCGTGAAGAATGAGCGCGGTATCAAGCACTGCACTCTCGAGTGCCGTAAAGGAGCTGTCGGGTCTGAGAAGGTGAAGAATATTCTCAGCCGTGGAGAAGCTCGGCTCGGGCGCATGAATAAACAGACTGTTGCCGTTGTGATAATGCTCATAGGCATGGTAGCCGTACACCGACAGAAGCGGGAAGACGGATATCAGCTGCAAGCACTGGCGCAAAACGTTCGCAATCGACGTGTCATCGGGATTTTCATCATATGAATAAAGCGTGAGCACGCTTCTTGACAGTGCGTTCATCATGTCAGAGCTCGGCGCCTTCATTATTACGTCGCGAACAAAGGACGGCGGGAGAGAGCGATAGCTTCCGAGAAGCTTCTTAAAGGACTTCAGCTCCTGCTCATTCGGCAGCTGCCCGAAAAGCAAGAGATACACAGTCTCCTCAAAGCCTGAGCGTCCCTCACTGAGGCATGCGGAGGTAATATCGCGTACATTCATTCCGCGGTAGAACAGCTGACCGTCGCAAGGCACGATCTCTCCGTTTTTCTCAACTCTTGCAGTTACCTCGGAAATTGCGGTAAGCCCCGCAAGGACACCGTTTCCCTGCAGATCACGAAGTCCTCGTTTAACATCGTATTTAGCGTAAAGTGAGGGATCGATCCCAGAATTATTTTCAACAAGGCACGAAAGCTCACGTATCTCGTCGGTGATTTCCGAATAATTTCTTGTTTCCTGTGCGTTCATAGCTTTCCTCCGTTCCGAGCAATGTATTTCTTTAATTATACTATATAAAATTCGCTCGGTCAATAGCTTTTCGGAAAAATTCAGAAAAGATTCAAACTTTCTGCAAGATTGCATCCCGAAAAATTCAAATTTTGAGCTTTTTACGCCCTTTGTCGCACAAATTGCAGAGTATTAGCGTCTTGAAAATTCAAATTTATCTTAGTCCACGCCACTCCTACCGCATTTCCCGAACAGAAAAATATTTTTTCTACTCACGGCGCAAAAGAGCAAAATGAGCTTGACACGAAAGGACGGATATAGTATAATATTAATGTATTGTGTGCGTATATTCGCACGGCGATGACTGAGACGCGCCGCGTCACACATTTCTCCCGAAAAGCGAGTCGGAGACGGTGAAAGTCCGACGGAGGAGTTGCACGGTATCACTCATGAGCCTCGCGCCGAACCAAGTAGGCAGCGACGGGTCCGACCGTTATATCGGAAAGCATAACGCCGAGCCTTCGGCAATTGTGCGGGTGGTTATAAACGAAGCTTTCGTCCCGGATAAGGATGGGAGCTTTTTGCTTTATTACCGCAAAATTCGGTAAAAACAAATCAGATCATAAAGGAACGGTGAGAAAATGTACAAGAAGGTCTCAACAAATCTTAACTTCGTCGAACGCGAGCATGAAACACTCAAGTTCTGGAACGAGAATAAGATCTTCGAAAAAAGCATGACACTCGGAGAGGAACGCCCCTCCTACACATTCTACGACGGTCCCCCTACCGCAAACGGCAAGCCTCATATCGGACACGTGCTCACACGTGTTATCAAGGATATGATCCCGCGCTACCATACGATGAAGGGCGCCAATGTTCCGAGAAAAGCCGGCTGGGATACACACGGTCTTCCGGTCGAGATCGAGGTTGAGAAGCTTCTCGGACTCGACGGTAAGGAGCAGATCGAGCAGTACGGTCTCGGTGAGTTCATCGATAAGTGTAAGGAATCCGTTTGGAAGTACAAGGGCATGTGGGAGGACTTCTCGCAGACTGTCGGCTTCTGGGCAGACATGGAGAACCCTTACGTCACCTACGACAACAACTTCATTGAAAGTGAGTGGTGGGCGCTCAAGCAGATATTTGATAAGGGTCTGCTCTACAAGGGTCACAAGATAGTTCCCTACTGCCCGCGCTGCGGAACCCCGCTTTCCGCTCAGGAGGTCGCTCAGGGCTACAAGGAAGTCAAGGAGCGCTCAGCCATCGTAAGATTCAAGCTTTGCGGCGAGGACACGTATTTCCTCGCATGGACAACGACTCCGTGGACACTCCCCTCGAACGTTGCACTCTGCGTAAACCCCGACGAGACATATGTTAAGGTCAAAGCCTCCGACGGATACACCTACATCCTTGCCGAGGCTCTTGCAGCAAAGCATCTCGGCGACGATTTCGAAACACTTGCGTCCTACACCGGTCGCGAGCTCGAGTACACCGAGTACGAGCCGCTTTTCGACTTTGTAAAGCCGCGTGAGAAGTGCTACTATGTTACCTGCGACAGCTATGTAACGCTCACCGACGGAACCGGAGTCGTTCATATAGCGCCCGCCTTCGGTGCCGACGACTCCAATGTCGGACGTGCATACGGACTGCCTGTTGTTCAGCTCGTTGACTCCAAGGGAGAGATGACCGCCGAGACACCCTGGGCTGGAATGTTCTGCAAGAAGGCTGACCCCGAGGTGCTTAAGAACCTCAAGGAACGCGAACTTCTCTTTGACGCTCCCGTATTCGAGCACTCGTATCCTCACTGCTGGAGATGCGACACTCCGCTTATCTACTATGCGCGCGAGTCCTGGTATATCAAGATGACGGCAGTCAAGGACGACCTTGTAAGAAACAATAACACTGTCAACTGGATACCCGAATCCATCGGCAAGGGACGCTTCGGCGACTGGCTCGAGAATGTTCAGGACTGGGCGATATCACGTAACCGCTATTGGGGTACACCTCTCAATATCTGGGAGTGCTCCTGCGGTCACCGTCACTGCGTCGGAAGCATCGAGGAGCTCAAGTCTCTCAGCGATAACTGCCCCGACAGCATCGAGCTCCACCGTCCCTTCATTGACGAGGTCACGCTCAAGTGTCCCGAGTGCGGCGGTGAAATGCACCGTGTTCCCGAGGTAATCGACTGCTGGTTCGACTCCGGCTCAATGCCGTTTGCACAGCATCACTATCCCTTTGAGAACCGCGAGCTTTTCGAGGCACAGTTCCCCGCTGACTTTATCTCCGAGGCTGTTGACCAGACGCGCGGCTGGTTCTACTCGCTTATGGCGATCTCCACGCTCCTGTTCAATAAGGCACCCTACAAGAACGTAATCGTTCTCGGTCACGTTCAGGACGAATTCGGACAGAAGATGTCGAAGTCCAAGGGAAATGCAGTCGATCCGTTCGACGCACTTCAGACCTACGGTGCTGATGCCATCCGTTGGTATTTCTACACCAACTCCGCGCCGTGGCTTCCTTCGAAGTTCAGCGGCAAGGCAGTGCTTGAGGGACAGCGCAAGTTCATGGGCACGCTCTGGAACACCTATGCCTTCTGGGTGCTCTACGCGAATATAGATAATTTCGACCCGACAAAGTACGATATGGCAAGTCTCCCGCTTACGGTTATGGATCGCTATATCATCTCCAGACTCAACTCCACAATTGCAGCAGTCGACCGCGCGCTCGGCGAATACAAGATTCCCGAAAGCGCAAAGGCTCTCTACGAATTTGTCGACGAGCTTTCCAACTGGTATGTACGCCGCTGCCGTGAGAGATTCTGGGTACAGGGCATGCCCGACGATAAAGCTGCCGCCTATATGACGCTGTACAACTGTCTTGTTACGATTTCAAAGGTTGCAGCTCCCATGATCCCCTTCATGACAGAGGACATCTACCGCAACCTCGTAACAACAGTCGATCCGAGCGCTCCCGAATCCATTCACCTCTGCTCCTTCCCCGTTTGTGACGAAAGCCTCATCGACCGTGAGCTCGAGCGTGATATGAAGACTGTAGTCGACATTACAGTCCTCGGCAGAAGCGCAAGAAACGGCGCTGTTATCAAGAACCGCCAACCTCTCGCTACAATGTACATCAGAAGCGAGCTTCGCCTCGGTGAGTACTTCACAGACATTATCCGCGATGAGCTCAATGTCAAAAGTGTTGCATTCGTTGACGACGCCTCCGAGTTCTCGACCTACAGCTTCAAGCCGCAGCTCCGCACGGTCGGTCCGAAGTACGGTAAGTTCCTCGGAAAGATCCGCGAAGCACTCTCCTCCGCCGACCTTGACGGAAACGCAGCAAAGCGCGAGCTCGACGAAACCGGTCACATTACTCTCACCTTCGGTGACGATGTGATTGAGCTTACCGCAGAAGACCTTCTCATCGACGTTGCTCAGAAGGAAGGCTATTACTGTGTCAGCGAGGGCGATATCACCGTCGCACTCGACACAACGCTCACTCCTGAGCTCATTGACGAAGGCTTTGTTCGTGAGATAATCTCGAAGATTCAGACACAGCGTAAGGATTCCGACCTTGTCGTAACCGACAGGATCGATATTCTCGCAGCACCCTCTGCACGCATCCGCGAAATACTCGACAAGTACTCCGAGCGTATTCTGCCCGCAGTACTCGGAAATGCTATCTCTTATCCCGATACGCTTTCGGAGAACGCACGCGACTGGGACATCAACGGCGAAGCGCTGAAGATCGCACTTATTAAGAACAACTGACAAAGCTGACGCCGACCGAATTTCTTCGGTCGGCGTGCTTTTCGATTACTGAAAAACGGCACCGCAGGGTCAGCCCTGCGGTGCCGTTTTGCGTTATTTCTTTGTGCTCTCGGTCTGAACTGCCGTTTCTTCGGCTGACTTTGTGCTTTCAGCCTCGGCTGTGTGCTTTTTCTTTTTCTTCTTGACAAGGCGGGAGATAATGTAGTCTGCCGCTGCCTCGCCGCTCGAGCCGAGATTGTAGAAGTACTCATGACGCTCACGGTCGATCGTCTCGGCGTAGGATGCCTGATTCTCAATGAGATCGCGTGCGATGGTATCGATATCTCCGAGCGCATCCTTCTCAACAGAGCGTCCGATGATATCACGCGCGGTAACGTCATAGGGTGTGATCTTGACCTTCTTATATGCGCGGTTGACGACCTTCATCTGAGTATTAACGAAGAGCGTCGGTTTCTTGGTGGTGAAGCTGTACTCATAACCGATGGAGGACCAGTCGGTGATGAGCAGGTCAGCCGTGTATACCGTTACATTCGACGAGAAGTCGGTCTCGATAACGAAATCCTCACTGAAGTCGTCGCGATACTTCTCCATGATCTCCTTGATCTTCATGGGGAAGCGTTTTGTATACTGGGGGTGTGGGCGGATAACTATGCGGTAATCCGTGCGGCGAAGTCCGGCAATAAGGTCGTCAAGGCAGCTGTCCATAATGTTGTCATACTGCCACGACGGCGCGATAAGCACGGTCTTCTTCTCGTTCTCATTCTTGTCGGAGGACTCGTATGCGGAGATCATATTATCGATAAGACCGTATCCGACCTCAACGATGTGCTTCTCCTTCGTGGAGCGAACCTTCTCCATCGCGCGCACCTCCTCAGCCTGCTTGGGGCTGACGGCGAATATCGTGTCGAAGTAATCGAACGCGCCGGTACGGTAGGTGAGGTTAAGGCTCGTGCAGGCATGGTCGGTGTAGACGTACTCAACGTCCTTTCTGACGAGCGAACGCTTGATGTGATACTTCTCAAGGTCGGGAGTCGTCATGACGACCATATCGGCCTCCACCTTCATCATAAGAGAAATGAGTCTGCGCTCATCGACGTAATACGGGATTATGCGCTCTTCTGTCGTATTAAGTATAGGGTCGTTCGGGTCGCTTGTTACGTAATGTATCTTGAGCTTCGATTTTTCAAGCACCGCTTCGATGATGTTGGCAAAATACTTGTAATAGCCGCCGCCCTCGGAGTAGAACATGAGCTTCATCTTCTCAAGGTTCTCGGTCTTGCAGAACTTCTTGTAGTACTGCTTTGCAAGCTTGCGATTGCGCTTTTCGGCAGCGCGCTCGTCGGCAAGCTGTGTCTTGAGCTCGTTGAGTGCCTTATAGTCGATATACTTCTTAGGGCTGTAGATAACGTTGACAAGGTACATTACAAGTATCGCAAAGAGGTTACCCCATGTCCAGTAGAGACCGACGCCGGTCGGAACTATGAATGCGAAATACGTAGAGAACGCGATCATGAATGCGGTCATTCCCCACTGAGAGAGCTTGCTCTGCTCGATCTGCAGCACGTTGATCTTATTCTGAATAACACACATGACAAGCGCGGACACACCTGCAAGGATCGGAACGAGGAACAGAAGGTTAAGCACCGTAACGCTCGGCGTTGCCGCGAGGTTGATGCCGAGGAAGTTCATATTAAGTCCTTCGATCGACGAAATTATCGAAGGCATGTCGTAGCCGTCGACGGACAGCGATCGGAAGCTGTCTATATACTCGGGATTCTGTATCAGCTCAACAACGCGGAGCTGCGCCTGAGAGCCGAGCTCGGCAACAGGCATATTAAGTATCTGCGCAGTTCTCTCAACAAGTGCGTTGATAACTGCGGAAGGCATACGAAGCAGGTTCTTCAGCGGCTCGTATACGACATTCACAAGTCCGAGGATTATCGGAAGCTGCAAAAGCAGCGGCCAGACGCCCGCCATCGGGCTGTACTTCTCTTTCTTGTAGAGTGCGGTCTGCGCATCAAGATACGCGTCCTGATCGTCGATATACTGATATTTCAGAGCTTCAAGCTCAGGCTTCATCTTTACCATCTTAATGGAATTCTTCTGCACCATAAGCGATATGGGGAACATTATCACCTTGGTAAGGAAGGTAAAGAGGATTATGGCGATTCCGTAATCGTTGACAAGTCGGAAACAGAAATACATTACGTATCCGAGAACCGTTCCGATAGCACCGATAACGGTGTTATAAATGGCACCCATCTTTTTTCCTTTCCGCGCGCAAAGCGCAGTAGCATTAATTTTTCAGAGCTTTTTGAAGCTCGGAAACAGCGTGAAAGAAGCCCTTGCGCGAATATTCTCTCCGCGCACAAAGCCGAAGTCAGCATTTCGTGAATCCGTTGAAGCACATCTGTTGTCACCGAGCACGAAGTAGCAGCCGTCGGGAACTGTTATGCTCTCCGAGGTGTCGTGCGACCGGCTTGAAACATACGGCTCGTCGAGCGGCTCGTCGGAGCCGTTCAGGTAGATCAGACCGTCGGAAATACTGACGGTCTCACCCGGGAGCGCGATAACCCGCTTGACTATATACGGCTCATCAAGCTCCGGATGAGTAAATAATACGATGTCGCCGCGACACACTCTCGCGTTTTTGTATGCAAGACGTGAGGCGACAAGCAACGCCCCCTTTTCAAGGGTATCTGCCATAGACTCACTCGGTACTATGGCAGACAGCAGAACAAAACTATTTAATAAAACGGCAAGAAGCACCGCGGAGATCGGTATCAACAGAAATCTCAGACGCGATGCGAGGTCTGAGGAATTACTCCTCGTCGTCATCCTCGTCCTCGTCGTCATAATCCTCATCCTCGTCAGCACCCTTCTTTTTCTTCAAAGCACGCTTAATGCGTCTCCAATAAAAGCCGATAGCGGCACCTGCTGCAATTACAACAGCGGCGAGAGCCTGTACTATGTATGTGACAGCCGACGGATCGATATATGCGGCTGCATAGGAGATGCACATTACCATAGCACACAGGAAGAAAAACAGGAATGAGAGAAGCTTTTTCATTTTAATTATCCTTTCGTCTTGAAATTGTGTCGAACGTAGTTATGATATCACTTTTTCATCTGCGTGTCAACACCTTACACGGGTTTTACATTAAATTAACTTTATTTTACATCGTAGAACGGGTATTCGATGCGTTTTGTGTCAACTATTTTCCAGTTATTAAAATCCTGAACATTACCGGTTATCGCGTAGGTGACAAGCTTGTAGTCTCGGTAGAGCCCCTTGTTCTTCTCCGACGCGCTCATGTAGAAGTAACGCGTGACCTCTGCGTCCTCCGGTACATCGTCGACCGCAAGTCCGTAGGAGCTGTAATCAAGCCCGAGGTGCTTAACTATCGTCGCTCTTATATTGTCGTGATTTATCGGAGCGGAGCTGTTCTTCAGCTCTTCTCCGTCGTTTACGCCGGGATACTTTATCATGCAGGTGATCGTGCGGGGGTAGTCAAGCTGTGTAAGCGTTCCCGTGAGACCGTGGTCTGCCGTTATAATGATAGTGGTGTCGTCATACACACCCTTTTCCTTGAGCATCTCAATATAATCAAGTATCATTTTGAGGTTTCCGGCAGTCTGCTGCTCGGCTGTCGCCGTCTTATCATATTCGCCGTTCTCGTTCATTGAGTACGGGTCATGTGAGCCCTGCATATGATAGAATACGAATGCGCCGTTGCTGTCCTCATCGACGGTCAGTCCCTGCTCGCGAAGTCTGCTGTAGAATGCGCAGTCATCCGTTCTATGGATATCGGTGATGGGTGAGCCGTCTGTTGCCGTGCGCGCGGTCTCAAAGTCACCCGAATATGCCCAGAAGAACGGCTTCATGCAGAGAGGTGTGTATCTGTACATCGTAAGGTCAAGCATCGTGCTGAACATATCAGAAACATCCGCCTCAGCGAGGTCTTCCTTTACATTGTCGACATAATCATCGATGTAGGCAGTATTCTTGACGACATAGTTCATCTCGGTATAAATACGTGTGTCAAAGCCGGCGTTTTTTATATCGGGAAGCATAGTGCCCTCTGCCCATGCTCTCTTGAAATAGTCGTTTACGGGCTCGGTGTAGTCTGTCTTTACGCCGGTGAGGAAGTAAAGCACGGACGGGAAGGTGCGCGAATACGTGCCCGCCGCATTATTGTATCTTACAAAATCGGTGAACTCGTCCTTGAGGTACGGGAACTTATCAAACGTGCGTCCGAGCGTGCCGTTATCGCATCTGTCGATCAGGAATACGACAACATTCTTTTTGTTCGACACGTGATATGCTTCCTCGTTGGAAAGATAACCGTTTCCGTCGGCATACTTGAAGTCCGTCGTGAGCACAAGCTGTACAAGTCCCGCAGTCTGAGCGACCACAAGTATTATGCAGACAAGAGTGACAAAATGTCTCCAAAGCTTATGTCCGAAATAGTGGACTATAAAGGGGATAACGAATATCATGCCCCAGATGAGAGCATTGATACCCATCGACCTTGTCATCGTCTCCCACGCGATAGCCGTGCCGTCAAGCGCGGACAAGGAATTCATGAAGTTACACTGAATGTACGCGCAGAGTGTTGTCGAGAAGATGACCGTCGCGGCGTAATTGAACAGTCTTCCGCGAAGAATGAACAAAAAGAGCGTTACCGCTGCGAATATTACGATTCCCGCCGTAACGAGCGGACCTATCAGTTCATTGAAGGTGAAGGTGTAAAACGAAATATTCGGCAGGAATATCTCAAGCGGACCGAACACAAACAGCGTGTATGTGAACGCAAGCGACACGAGCACTGCTGTTATAAGTCTCTTATACCACGGACGGCGGTCTCTGACAAGCTCCTTACAGCTTTCGATAAAGCCCTTCTTCTTCGATTTTTTCTTTTTAGTCTTCGCGCCGTCGCTTGACGACGGCTTCGAAGCGCTGACATCTATCGCTGTTGCATCAAGCTCATTTTTCGTTCCGTCATCGGGACGTTCTGTCTTTTCCTGATCCATTTTGCTCTCCTGACAATAAAAATAAAGTTACAGCAGTCTCACACCGAAGACATTATCAGACATTAAATCTGAAGAGAACCACGTCGCCGTCGGCGATAACGTAATCCTTACCCTCACTTCGAACGAGTCCACGCTCCTTTGCTGCATTCATGGAGCCGCACGTCACAAGGTCGTCGAAGGATACGATCTCCGCTCTGATAAAGCCGCGTTCGAAGTCGCTGTGGATCTTACCCGCAGCCTGCGGCGCCTTGGTTCCGCGAACGATAGTCCACGCTCTGACCTCCTTCGGACCTGCGGTAAGATAGCTTATGTAGCCGAGGATCGCGTAGCTTGCCTTGATAAGTCTGTCGAGTCCGCTCTGCTCTATTCCGAGCTCACGTAGAAATTCCGCCTTCTCCTCGGCGTCAAGCTCGGCGATCTCAGCCTCTATTCCGGCGCAAACAGGGATGACCTCTGCACCCTCCTCGACAGCTGCACGCTCGACTGCCTTGAAATACTCATTATCCGGGCTGACGCCCGCAGCCTCGTCCTCCGAAACGTTCGCAACGTAGATTACGGGCTTGAGCGTGAGAAGCGATACATCGGCAAGGATCGCTCTCTCGTCCTCAGAGAGCTCGACCGAGCGCGCTGTGCGTCCGTCCTCGAGAGCCGACTTGACTTTATTCAGCACCTCAAGCTCCGCTGCAAGCGACTTGTCGCCCTTCAGGAGCTTTTCTGTCTTCGCAATACGGCGCTCAAGCGCCTCGATATCGGAGAAAATAAGCTCGAGATTGATAGTCTCAAGGTCACGAAGCGGGTCTACGCTTCCGTCAACGTGAATTATGTCATCGTTCTCGAAGCAGCGAAGCACGTGAACCACCGCATCAACGTCTCTGATGTGCGAAAGAAACTTGTTTCCGAGTCCCTCTCCGCGGGAGGCGCCGCGAACGAGTCCTGCAATATCAACGAACTCAACCGTCGCGGGCGTGTAGAGCTGTGGCGAATACATATCGCGGAGCGTATCAAGACGCGCGTCTGGCACCTGGACCACTCCGACGTTGGGATCTATAGTGCAAAAGGGGTAATTGGCGCTTGCCGCACCGGCACCCGTAATAGCGTTAAAAAGTGTACTCTTTCCGACATTGGGAAGACCTATAATACCGAGCTTCATATCAATAACTCCAATCCTGCCGCAAGGGCTGTTATATCGCAAAATTTTCCACAGTATATAATAGCACAAAATCCTTAAAAAATCAAGTCATAGGCAAAAATCGCTTTCTTTTCCCAAAAATCACATAAAGCTCACAGTTACCTCACATTTGCGTGCTAAAATATACTTGCGGCGTAAATAATAACGGATTGTTTACCTTTGATTAATAAACACCGTTAAAAAACAATTGACAAAATCTGCGTCATAAGGTATAATAAGGATATACTTTGAAATGCTTTCCGATTAAGGAGGAATTATAAATGGCTACAAAAATTTTAGTCGTAGACGACGATCCCAATATATGTGACCTGCTCCGTCTGTATTTCGAAAACGAGGGCTACGATGTAAAGACCGCCTCCGACGGTGTCGAGGGTGTCGGTTTCTTCAAAATGTATGACCCTGACCTTGTTCTGCTTGACATAATGCTTCCGAAGAAGGACGGTTGGTCTGTCTGCCGCGAGATTCGTGAATCCTCTTCGAAGCCGATCATTATGATCACCGCAAAGGGTGAGGTCTTCGACAAGGTGCTTGGTCTCGAGCTCGGCGCCGATGACTTTGTCGTCAAGCCCTTCGACATGAAGGAGCTCTCCGCGCGCATCAAGGCCGTTCTTCGCAGATACTCCGCGCAGGACGCACACAACTCAAACGAGGTCGTAAAATTCGAGAATATCGAGATAAGTCTTCAGAAGTATGAACTGCGCCTCAACGGCAAGCCCGTTGATATTCCGCCGAAGGAGCTCGAGCTTCTTTACTTCCTCGCGTCCAATTTCAACCGCGTATTCACCCGCGATCAGCTTCTCGACAAGGTCTGGGGCTTTGACTATCTCGGAGACTCCAGAACTGTTGACGTGCATGTCAAGAGACTCCGCGAAAAGCTCGAGGGTGTCTCGGACAAGTGGTCTCTCAAGACCGTCTGGGGCGTCGGATATAAATTCGAGCATCTGCAATAACATATCGGCACATACAGCCGTTGCGCCAGTCGCAACGGTATTTGTGCTTTTACAAGCCAAAGAAAGGACAGCGCGATGTTCAAGAGCGTTTTTATCAAATATGTCGCGGCATTTCTCGTTATCAATCTGTCGTGCATGCTAATACTCACCTCCGTCATTACCTCGATTATCAGCTCCTACAGCACCGATGTTAAATCGGAAACACTGCAAAACGCAGCGGAGCATATTTACGTCACGGTAAACGAAGGACTTGTCCGCCATGATATGACAGCCGATCTGTCCTATTATATCGGCGTGTTTCCGGAGCATATCCACACGTACCTTGACTCCATTGCCACAAACGTGGACGAGCTTGTTATGTTTATCGTCGACTACGACGGGCGCATAATAATCTCGGGCGGCGCCGAGGAATCCCATAAATTCGGCGGAGAGGACGGCATCTTCGATTATGACGAGGACAGATTTTATCTCCCCGCAGATTACATGGATCGCCTCAAATGCGGGGAGAGCTACAGAGAGATAACGACGCTCGGCGGACTCTTCGATGAAAAGCATATCGTATATTCCGTGCCGTTTATGGCTGCGGACGGCAGCTTTATGGGTGCCGTTGTCGCCTCAAGCCAAAACTCGGATATGAACATGCTTCTCAGCGGAATGACAAAGACCATCTTTCTGTCGACGCTTTATCTGCTCCTCGCGCTGCTTGTCGTAACGTATTTTATCAGCGAACGCTTTGTTTCACCGCTGAGAACCATGAGCCGCGCCGCACAAAGCTTTGGAAAGGGTCAGTTCGATGTTCGGGTTCCCGTTCGCGGCAAGGATGAGATAGCGGAGCTTGCCACGGCATTCAACAACATGGCTACCTCCCTTTCGAAAAACGAAGAAATGCGACGCCTGTTCCTTGCAAACGTTTCGCATGACCTTCGAACACCGATGACCACAATATCCGGCTTTATCGACGGCATACTCGACGGGGCAATACCTCCGGAAAAGCATGAGCATTACCTCGGCGTTATTGCAAGCGAGGTGCGGCGACTGTCCCGCCTTGTAACGACGCTGCTCGACATCACAAAGATACAGGCGGGCGAGCGCAAATTCAATATGGTCGACTTCGACATATGCGAGATGTGCCGTCAGGTGCTCATATCCTCCGAGCAGCGAATAGAATCGAAGCACCTCGACGTTTCGTTCGAATGCGACAGCGACAATATGTACGCCGTCGGCGACGTTGACGCAATACATCAAATAGTTTATAATCTCATGGACAACGCGATCAAGTTTTCCTACGAGGGCGGAAAATATGAGATAGACATCAGCGAGAAGGGCTCAAAAATCAAGGTTTCCGTTTACAACGAGGGTGAGGGCATCTCCGAGGACGACCTGCCGTTCGTGTTTGACCGATTCTATAAGAGCGACAGAAGCCGCGGACTCGACAAGACGGGCGTTGGACTCGGTCTGTACATCGCACGGACGATAATCGACGCACACGGCGAGGACATTTACGTTGAAAGCGAAAGCGGAAAATGGTGTCGTTTCACCTTCACACTGACGCGCGGCACATCGCCGAAGACAACAAATCTACTCAAATAAGAGGACAATATGACCTACACATACGTTGCAACCTGCCTGTTCGGTCTTGAGGCGCTTGTCGGCGAGGAGCTTGACGCGCTCGGCTGCCGCCGTCTCGAGACGCTTGACGGACGCATAATATTTTCTGCCGATGAGACTGCCGCCGCTCGGTGCAACATCAGACTGCGCTTTGCGGAAAGAGTGTTCATCCTTCTCGGAGACTTCACCGCGGTCACCTTCGACGAGCTGTTCGAAAACGTCAGAGCTCTGCCGCTTGAGGAGTTCATCGAGCGCAATGACGAGTACCCGGTTTCCGGTCACTCCGTCAAGAGCAAGCTGTTCTCCGTCCCGGACTGCCAGAGAATAGCAAAAAAAGCGGCGTCCATGCGCCTGGCTGAGAAATACCGCATTTCAAAGCTTCCTGAAACCGGCACGCGGAAAAGGCTCGAATTTCTCATTCTGCGCGACAGGGTGCTGTTCATGCTCGAGCTGTCGGGAACTCCTCTACACAAAAGAGGCTACCGCCCCGAAACCGTAGCCGCTCCGCTTCGCGAGACTCTTGCGGCGGCACTTGTTCGGCTGTCAAGACCGCGCGAGGATGTGCTCCTGCGCGACCCCTTCTGCGGCTCCGGAACAATTGCCATAGAGGCGGCGATGATGATGAAAAACATCTCTCCCGGCGCCACGCGGCACTTTGCCGCGGAAAGCTACTCCTTTCTCCCGAGCAACATATGGAAGTCGGCACGCGACGAGGCGCAAAGCATTGTAAAGCACGACTCACGCTTTGAAGCGCTCGGCTCCGACATCGACCCGGAATGCGTAAGAATCGCAGGCGAGGCAGCACGCCGCGCGGGCGTCGCCGACTGCACAGAATTTCGCCTTGAAAACGCCCTTGAAATCAAAAAGGACGGTAGACGGACGACAATAGTCTCAAATCCGCCGTACGGAGAACGCCTGCTCACCGAAGAGGAGGTTACGCAGCTGTACCGCGCGATGGGCGAGCATTTCAAGACGCTTGCGCCGTGGCAATTTTACATTCTCACCCCGAGCGAAAGCTTCCCGCGCCTGTTCGGTCGCCGCGCCGATAAGATTCGTAAGCTGTACAACGGTATGATCCCCTGCTACCTCTACCAGTTCTTCAAAAACGACAAAAACAGAAAATAATTGATCATGAAGTCTGAAAACACTTCCACCCGGCGTCGTATCGGCGGCGCAGTATCCGATTTTTTCACACAGCACATCACCTCGGCACAGCCGAAGATACCGTATGTTCGCTCGCGGCGCGCAAGCCGTGCGCTACGCACGGGCGCTCTCGTGCTTTGGCTTGTTTTTCCGCTCCTGTGCTTTCTTTTCTCAGAATATATTTGCTTTATTCACCCGAGCGACGGCTTTTTCTCGTCTGCCGCGCTCGAGCACATAGCAGCTCTTATATCGAAAAACACCGCTGTCGTAATCCTCGACCTGGTGCTTCTCTATGCTGCCTCTCTTGTTATAACGCTTGTTTTCGGGCGGCTTTGGGTGTCATGCGCCGTACTCGGCATCGCCTCATTCTGTCTGTCAACGGCAAGCTTTTTTAAGTTCCAGGTAACGGGCGAATATTTCTATCCGCTCGACATCCGTCAGGCGGGAAACACAAATCTGCTTGTGGATTACATTAACACAAACGTCCCGGTGCTTGTCGTGCTCCTCGGTATCTTAATACTGCTTGCAGTCGCTTTTCTCGCATTCACACGGATGAGTATAGCGATCCGTCCGATGCTTCGAATCCCCGTCGGAATTGCCGTTGCAATGTCTCTGCTTTTCACCTACAGCACACCTGACGGTGCCGCACGTCTTGCCGAGAGTGCTGCAATGAGCTTCGACGAGCTTGCAAGCGGCACAACCTGTAACAGCGAAAACGGCTTTTTCGGCGCGCTGATGCTCGGCATTCTCTCCGAAGCCGCAAGCACTCCCGACGAATATTCGCAAAAGACCGTATACGACATAATGCACAAATACACCGAAAAGGATGCAGAGAAAGACTTCTCAAAGCCGAATATCGTTGTGATCCTTCAGGAAAGTCTCTGGGATATACGCGACCTGCCGGGCTGCTCCTTCTCGGAGGATGTTTTGAAGCATTACGACAGAATTACTGCGCGTGACGGCGTTTACAGCGGCAAAATGCTCTCTCCGACCTTCGGGGGCGGCACGGTTCACCCGGAATTCGAGCTTCTGACGGGACTCACCTCTGCATATCTTCCAAGCGGCTCGATACCGTATCAGTTTATCGAAAGTGAGTTTGACGCTTATCCATCTATGCTGAAAAAGCTCGGCTATGAGACACTTGCCGTGCATCCTTACCTTTCAAGCTTTTACGAGCGCAAAGAGAAATACCCGCTTCTCGGCTTCGATACCACTTATTTTTACGAAGACCTACAGGAAATCGATGCCCTGTCGCTCGAAACGTGCGGTCAGTTCGTCTCCGACGACAGCTTCGCGCAGTGTATCGAATATTTTCTCGAGCAGAGCACCGAGCCGCTGTTTTTGTTCGGAATATCGATGGAGGGTCATCAGCCATATGAGGATAAATATTCGGAGGATGAGCTCAGACTCAGCGCCGACAGTGACGCTCTCGACGACGAGCTGCTGAATATTCTGACGCAATACTCACAGTGCGTAGCCGATGCAGACGCCGAGCTCGGACGTCTGGCGGCATATATCGACGCCTTCGAGGAAGACACTATCCTTATCGTTTTCGGTGACCACGCTCCGTCTCTCGGAAGTGACAAGGCTGTCTACCGCGCCACAGGCTTCATTTCGGACGAAGGCTTGACCGCGTCCGACACGCAGCTGCTGCTTGAAACACCGTTTTTTATCATGTCGAACTTCGACATGCACGAGTCGACCTTGTTGAACGAGGGAAACGACAACACCATCTCGCCCTACAACCTTCTTAATGCGGCACTCGAGCTATCGGGAGCTCCGGAGACTCGCCTGATGGCATTCCTGAAGGATTATGCCGCTCACTGTCCCGCCTATACCCCGAAGCTTGAAGCTCTCGGCGAAGGTTCCGAGGAATTCACAAGGGCTCATGAATTCATTTCCTACGACCGCATACGCGGCATGGGTTATTCTCTCTCAAACTGAATAAACGACTTACTCCCGCCGAATACTTTCAAACGAAGGAATATTTGACGGGAGTGAATCTTTATGGAAGCAGACGACAGACTCAGCGGCAATTTTGAAGCAGACCTGACGCTTCTTGATGCGACACTACGCATCGAAGAAAGCTTTGACCTTGTGCGGCGAGAGCTCACACTCGCCGGCAGACCTGCGGCGCTGTATTATATCGACGGCTTTGTTAAGGCCGAAATGATGCAAAAGCTTCTTGTACATCTTACAGGTCTGAAGGAGCTCGGAGACGGCAGCAGCTCCTCGGCAGCAGCTGCAGCAAGATGTGCCGTGCCAAGCGTCGAGATCGAAATATCGGACAGTCTTGAGCGTATCGTGTTCTCCGTCATGAGCGGCTGCTGTGTGCTTCTTACCTCCTGCACGGGTAAGGATGCGCTGATAATAGACGCCCGAACCTATCCTACCAGAAGCATGAGCGAGCCCGAAAACGACCGCGTTCTCAGAGGCAGCCGCGACGGCTTTGTCGAAACTCTGATTTTCAATACGGCAATGCTACGCCGCCGTATCAGAGACACCGCTCTCACCGTAAAATACATTAACGGCGGTCGGCGAACGCACACGGATATGGCGCTGTGCTACATGTCCGACAGCGCTGACATGAAATATGTCGCAAGCCTGCTGAGCCAGCTCGAGAGCTTGAACACGGATTCACTCGTTCTCGGTCACCAGAGCATTGCCGAATCGCTGATACGCGACAGCTGGTACAATCCTTTTCCGAAAATACGCTCGACGGAGCGCCCGGATGCCGCGTGCGCGACTCTGCTCGAAGGTGGGATAATACTGCTGTGCGACAACAGCCCGGAGGCGATGATATTCCCAAGCTCGATACTTGATTTTTTGCAGGAAACGGACGACTACTACTTTCCCCCTCTGACCGGAAGCTATCTGCGAGTCGTTCGTCACATCATATTCTGGCTAACGATGCTGCTCACCCCTCTCTGGTATCTCGCATTGCGGCACGCACCGCAGCTTCCGAATGCGCTTTACTTCATCGTACCGCGCGAGGTGGGTGAGATACCGATAATCGCGCAGCTGTTTTTAACCGAATTCGCAATAGACGGCTTAAAGCTTGCCTCTCTCAACACGCCAAGCATGCTGTCGAATTCTTTGTCCGTCGTCGGCGGGCTCCTGCTCGGAGATTTCGCGGTCGGCGTCGGCTGGCTCGCTCCCGACGTGATTTTGTACACCGCCTTCACGGCGATCGCAAACTTCACTCAGCAAAGCTATGAGCTCGGCTACGCCTTCAAGTTTATGCGTCTGTTGCTGCTGCTTCTCACGGCATTGTTCGACTGGGTCGGCTTTCTTCTCGGACTCGCCCTTGCCGTATTTCTTATCGCAACAAACAAAACGGTCAACGGAAAGCGAAATTATCTTTACCCGCTGATACCCTTTAACGGACGTGCGCTCGCACGACTGCTTCTCCGATTGAAGAAAAGAGACTGACAAGCTGTGCCCGCGACGACCATTCGCGGGCATTTTTGCATATTTTCTCACTAATTTCACACAAGTGTATTGATTTTAGCGCCGTTTTGTATTACAATATAACGTGGATGCTTGTGAGTAAAAAGCGTTCGCATAA
>CAYNHY010000008.1:0-24834 GCA_964397225.1 uncultured Ruminococcus sp. | reverse complement strand
ATTCCTCTGCCGCTCGAAGCTCCGAGGTCTATTGCCAGCATCTTTTTTGAAGCCATATTAGCCTTTACCTTTCTGTGATCAGCAATATCTTTTTATATATTATAGCAGATATTGCATTTTTTTGCAACCCATGGGCAAAATTCTGCGTCCACACGCGCCTTACGCAGTACAGGCGAAAATTATTTCAGCTCAACGACCGTGACTCCGTAGTCACCCTCGCCGTACTGACCCGCACGGAACTGTGCCACGCGGCGGTCGCCCTTCAGGAACTTCCAAACCGCATTTCTGAGCGCGCCCGTGCCCTTGCCGTGAATGATAGTGACGCTGCGTATGCCCGCGACATTCGCCTCGTCGAGGTACTTGTCGACCATAAAGCAGCCGTCGTCACCGAGCATTCCTCGTATGTCAAGCTCGGGCTTGAATGCGGCGGAAACTGCGGCGCGGTATGTCGAATGTGCGTCCTTCTTCTTCGCTTTCGCGTTCTCCTCGAGGAGTCGGAGATCCTTAATATTGGCGCGGGTCTTCGCTGCGCCGAGTCTCAGCGAAACGTTGCCGTTTTTGTCGGGATCAGCGAGAAGCACGCCTGAGACGCCGAGGTTTCTGTGCAGGACATTGTCGCCCTTTTTTAGAGCTCGCGGAAGAACGTAGCCGTCGTCCTCGACGCGAGCTATCGGATCGAGCTTATCGTCGTATTCACGGACACGACGGCGAATATCCTTCTTTGCATTCGCAACAGATTCGGCATCACGCGCCTTCTTTGCCGCGTCAAGCTCATTGAATACGTATTCGCTCGTGATCCGCGCGCCGTCAAGCATTTCCTTTGCCTTGGCAAGCATTTTTTCGCTGTCGGTTTTTGCGTTTTTTAGACGGCGCTCGAGCTCTGCCTCGTCTTCTTTTTTCTTTTCTTCAAATTGCTTGCGAAGAAGTGCGAGCTCTTCCCTCTCGCGCTCGAGCTGTCCGCGTGAGGCTTCGAGCTGCTCGATGACGCTTTCGAAATTGCGCGATGCGTCGTCAATGAAGGAGTGCGCGCGAGAGACGACGTGCTCGGGAAGACCGAGCTTTTCTGATATCGCGAAGGCGTTTGACTTACCGGGCGTTCCGATTATAAGTCGGTAGGTCGGACGCAGCGTCGCAACGTCAAATTCGCATGAGGCGTTCATGACGCCGGAGGTCTCTATCGCATATGCCTTGAGCTCCGCATAGTGAGTCGTCGAAATGCAAAGCGAGCCGGTGCAGCGAACCTCCTCAAGGATCGCCATTGCGAGAGCCGCTCCCTCTACGGGGTCTGTTCCCGAGCCGAGCTCATCGAAAAGGACGAGCGAGTCCTCGGTCATCGACGAGATAACGTTCACGATGCCCTTCATGTGTGACGAGAAGGTCGAGAGCGACTGCTCAATGCTCTGCTCGTCACCTATTTCCGCAAATATGTCATCAAACACGCAAAGCACGGAGTCCTCGTCTGCGGGAATATGCAGTCCCGCCTGAGCCATTGCCGAAAACAGTCCAACGGTCTTCAGCGTTACGGTCTTACCGCCGGTGTTGGGACCGGTGATTACAAGCATGCCGTACTCTCCGCCGAGCCTTACCGTGATCGGAACCACGGTCGCGCTGTCAAGCAGCGGATGCCTTGCACGCATCAGAATAACCTCGCGCTTATCGCTTATCGCGGGAGCATTGCAACGCATTGTAAAGGAGAGCTCCGCCTTTGCGAAGATGAGGTCAAGCTCAATGAGGTTTCTGTAATTGAGCTTGAGAGCTCCGGCGCATTCGCCGACCTCGCTTGACAGCTCGTAAAGTATGCGCTCTATTTCGTGAGTTTCGCGAGCCTCGAGTGTTCTCAACTCATTGTTTGCCTCGACGACAGCCATCGGCTCGATAAAGAGCGTTGAGCCCGACTGCGAGGTGTCGTGAATGAGTCCCTTGACTTCATTTCTGTACTCGCTTTTTACCGGGATAACGAATCTGCCGCCACGAGTCGTAACAAGGTTTTCTTGCAGAAACCTTGAGTCTCCTGCAACGTATTTCTGGAGCATGTCGCGTATTTTGACATTAGTGCGGCGGATGCTGCGTCTGATGTCGGCAAGCTCCGCTGAGGCGTTGTCGTCCATTGTGTCCTCGGAAACGATGGACGCAAATATCTTGTCCTCGAGTCTACGGTTCGGTATTAAGCGGGCGAATATTTCGTAGAGCTTGTCGTCGTCACCGTTCGGGAGCATGTAGGAAGACAGCGCGCGGGCACATCGGAGCACCGCACCGCAATGCAGAAGATCACGCATGGAAAGTGAGGCGCCCTTTGACGCGCGCTCTGCGGCGGAGATTATATCACACACGCCGTAGAACGACGGCTGACCGCGTTCGGCTGCTTCAGCCTTGGCGCGGCTTGTGAGCTCCTGCAACAGACGCACCTTCGTAATATCGTTTTGGGGCACGAGCCCGAGCGCAAGCTCGCGACCTCCGTCGGTCTGAGCGCAGGCGGCGAGCTTTTCGCGTATTTTTCCGAATTCAAGTATTCCGAGAGATTTTTTATTCATAGTCAATTTTTCCGGATCTTATATCCTTATAATATTTGAGCGATGCAAAGGGATGCTCAAGGTGTGAGGTAAGGTACGACTCGGTGAATATTCCGAGCAGCAGCTCATCCTCAGCGGGTATTGAAAACGACAGATACCTGCCGAGCGGAGCCTCTGAGATAAATCTCAGGGCAGTAAGCACGGTTTTGCTGAGTCGGTGGTATATTTGTGCTGTGCCGTTAGGGTCTATGCCTTCCTTTTCCATAGCATTCGTGCAGTGTGAGCAGCGATATATGCCGTTCATTACGTCAAAGACAACGAACTCGTCGTCGCTCTCGCGTCCGCAGACACCGCAGCTGTCGAGTATCGGCAGAAAGCCGCCCTGCACCGCCGCGCGAAATTCAAACGCCGCCTTGATGTGCTCGACGCTTAAATTCTTTTTGTAGGATAGCGCATACAGGCTGTTGAGCATCAGCCTGTAAAGCTCCTCGTCTGCGACGTCCTCGAGCGACAGGTCGTAGGCAATATCACACATATACGTCGCAAGTGCGACCTTCATTATGTCAAAGCGAATGTCAAAAAAGCAGTCCTGCGTATCGCTGTCGGCTATATAATAATATTTTCGTGTTTTTCTGAAAACAAAATCGCTGTAGCAGAATATCTGACAAGCAGCCATATGTCGGCTTCGAAGGCTCGAAACGCCCTTGCCGGAGACTGTCAGCTTGCCGTGAGAGGGAGTCAGCATTGTGAGAAGCTTGTCCGCCTCGCCGAGCTGCTTTTCGCGTATTACAAGAGCCGCGCTCTTGAATTCTTCCATAGTAGCCTCAGTCGAGATCCTTCTGATTGTAGCCGAAGGAATTGAGCACAAGCTCGCTGTCGCGCCACTTTTCCTTTACCTTCACCCAAAGGTCGAGGTACACCTGAACACCGAAGAACTCCTCCATGTCCGCTCTTGCGTAGGAGCCGATCTTCTTGAGAGTCTCTCCGCGCTTTCCTATAATTATTCCCTTATGCGATGCCTTTTCGCAGAAGATCTCCGCGCGGATGTTAAGAAGCTTTCCCTTTTCGCGGAATTCCTCAATAACGACGGCAATGCCGTGAGGAACCTCGTCGTTGAGCACGCGGAGAATCTTCTCGCGGATTATCTCCGATGCTATCTGACGCTCGGGCTGGTCGGTCACGTCGTCATCCGCAAACATCCAATCGCTTTCGTAGAGGAACGGCTCGACCTCGCTGAGGACGATATCAACATTCTTTCCGTTGATGGCGGAGGTGGGAACCACCGCATCGAAGCTGTGGAGCGCGGCATAGGAAGCGATGGTCTTCGCAAGCGTTTCGGCGTTTGTAAGGTCGATCTTGTTAAGCACGAGCACGGACGGCAGCTCTGCGTTCTTTATCTGCTCGATAAGATTCTTTTCGGTGTTTCCCGCGGGGTGCGCCGCGTCGGCAATGAGAATTGCGGCATCTGCACCGCGAACGGTGCTCTTTACCGACTTCATCATGTAGTCGCCGAGGCGATTTTTCGCTTTATGTACTCCCGGAGTGTCAAGAAAAACAAACTGGTCGTCGCCACGGGTCAAAATACCCGCGATACGGTTGCGCGTTGTCTGGGGCTTCGGAGAAACGATTGATATCTTCTCTCCGAGAATGCTGTTCATGAGTGTCGACTTTCCGACATTCGGTCTGCCGATTATGGATATATATGCGGTTCTTTTCATGTCTTTATTCCTTCCGTAATTATTTTCGTTTTATGCCGAGCGCGTCCATGATCTCGTCCTGCTTTGCAAACATCAGCTTTTCCTCTTTCTCTGAGAGTTCGTGGTCATAGCCGAGAAGGTGGAGCACGGAATGCACCGTGAGAAAGGCTATCTCGCGCTTCAGCGAATGTCCGTACTGACGTGCCTGCTCTGCGGCGCGCTCTACCGAGATTACGATATCGCCGAGCTCTGCGCGCTCGCCGTCGCATGGCACATCTCCGGCTTTGAAGTCGTACATTGGGAATGACAGAACATCGGTCGCGCTGTCGCGCTGCCTGTATTCGCGGTTGATATGGCGGATTCCCTCGTTGTCGGTAAATGTCACGGAAAGCTCGACGGCGTGCCCGAAGCCTTCATGCTTCAGGGCGCCGCGAGAGGCACGTCTTACAAGGCGGCGAAGCATAAATGTCTTACGGTAATAGCTTTGCTCGTTTGAATAGTAGATCTTTATCTTCATTTCTGACCCTCGCTGTCCTTCCTGCCGTCGCGGTGCCGGTCGCTTTTCGGTCGGTATGCCTTATTGGCATGAGCGGCTTCGACGCTTCGCACGGCGCGTTCTCTGTCATATTTGTCGTAAGCGGCAATGATCCGCTGAACAAGTCGGTGTCGCACGACATCACGCTCGGAAAACTCGTGTATTCCGATGTCCTCGATATTACGGAGAATGCGAACCGCAGCCGAAAGTCCGCTTTTTTGCCCGAAGGGCAGATCGGTCTGTGTCAGGTCGCCCGTTACGACCATCTTCGAGCCGCCTCCGAGTCGTGTCAGGAACATCTTCATCTGCTCGGGTGTCGTGTTCTGCGCCTCGTCGAGAATTACAAACGAATCCTCAAGCGTCCGTCCGCGCATGTACGCAAGCGGAGCTATTTCAATCACGCCCTTTTCCATCTCGGCAAGGCAGCGCTCTGCTCCGAGCATGTCGTACAAAGCGTCATAGAGGGGGCGCAGGTACGGGTCGATCTTGCTTTGCAGGTCACCTGGCAGGAAGCCGAGGCGTTCTCCTGCCTCAACTGCGGGGCGCGTCAGTATTATCCTCGATACCTCTCGTGCGCGAAGGGCTTTTATCGCCATCATCACGGCAAGATATGTTTTACCTGTTCCGGCAGGTCCCACGCCGAGGACTATCGTGTTTTTCCGTATGAGCTCAATATATTTCCCCTGCCCTACGGTCTTCGGCTTTATCGGCTTGCCGCGAGGGGTGATATATACGGCTCCGTCATCATAGGAGGCAAGCTCTGCGCCTCTGCCGTCTGATACCATTGATACCGTGTATTCGAGGCGCTGCTGTGTTATCTCTTCACCGACAGAGGCGAGCTTTTTGAGCTCCTTCAGCACCTCGCAGGCGAGCGCAACCGACGCCTCATCCCCGTCAACGACGATCGCGTCACCGACGCCGGAGGGATCGGGCTTATTATATATGCGTACACCGAATTTCGATTCAAGCAGCGCCGTATTGCGGTCAAAGCTACCGAATATATTGGCCGTGATATCGGCATCTCCGACGAGAAGGATTCTTTGCGACATTCACTCAAACTTCCTTTCGACAGGCGGTTGTTACTTTCCTGCGGTGAATTCACGGCTACGTGCAATATCAGTCAGACATACAAGCTCGCAGCGCACCCGAAGGGAGCTTTCTGTCACGTCAAAGCTTACGCGGTTTGAAATTATCTCACAGCTTTCAAGAAGCTCATCAAACAGCATATGCAGCTCCGCCCTTGCGAAGGACTCGCTCTGCTTTGCCGTGAAGCGTCGCGATACGTATTCGTACTCCCTTTGTGTCTCGCGCGAAATATACACCGGCATAGGATATCTGCCGAAAAGGCAGACTTGCCTATCATCCTTTATTTTATCATAAAGTGTGTACTCAATTCCACCCTTTGAGAAAAGATTTATGCTTTTTTTGAAGATTTTTATCGAACTTTCGGTTTTTGTGCGACCTGTATAGCTTTTTTCTTCGCGTTCGAACGGTAATTCGAGCTCGAGCGTTCGCGGAACGTATGCCAGAGCCTCGCCCTTTGCGTATTCATAGCGGACGCGATCCTCCTTAACGTCGATAACGCCGGAAATCAGTAAGTCGCCCTTTCGCACAATATCGCCGTCCTTGGCATGGGCTCTGCCGCAGGCTGTCTTCAATAGGTACAGCTGTGCATCCTCTGCGGCAACAATATTTGCATACACGCCGTCTGGCGGCGTGCTGTCAGCTCCTGGGCGCGTCTCGATCACCTCGACATATGCAAGGTTTCCCCTGAAATTCACCGCTATCCAGGATATATCGTGATTTATCGAGAGAAATCGGGCGTGTATGCTGTCGAGATCCATTGTCGGGATATAATCTCCGAGCCCACAGCCAAGCTCGTCAAGCAAAAGCAGGACTTCGTCCTGCGGGACGCTGTTGCAGCCGACCAGCTCGAAGCCCCACACGACGCGTGAGGAAAGAAATGACACGGCAAATACGGCTGCCGCTCCGACAATCAGCGCCGGACGACGCAGGACAAACGGAAAAAATCTCGGCAGCCCGCACAGCGAGGAGCGCTCGTACTTTATGCCGTGAGCGTCAAAGCACGCAGACAGCCGACGCGCGCGGTGTGCAAAGACCGTAAAGCAATACCCGTCGTCCGTGAGACATGCTTCATGAATGAATTGCGATATCGAGCGTAGGCACGCGACCCCGTCAAGCATCGATGAGGCATCCACCCGGTAGCGGTAGCTTCCAAATATTCTTAAAAGCAGAGAATGCGGCATTTTTTCTCCTTTGTACTATTTTTACCGTGGCAGCTGCGCCTGGCGAAATTCTCTCTTATGAGCCGACAGCATCAAGGCTGACCGAGCAAACGGAGCCGACGAGCGTTACCGAGCCCTCGTCAAGCTCGGTTATGTTCAAGCCCTCTCCGTGCACCGTAACGGAATATTCCCTGCAATCGAGGGAAATAAGGCTTGGCGACAGCTGCGTCACGTCTCCGCAGGAGGTCACGCGCACAACACTCCTGCCGGATAATTCGATATATGGTTCGTGTGACACCGCCTCATGAGGAAGGTCAAGTAATCTGCCGAATCTTTCACGGAGAGGGATGCTTTTTCGCATGTAATACGTACTCCTGTCATAAGCTCTGTGTAGTATAATATGAAAGCGCGGAGGATTAAATACTTGAGGTGTCGCGAAAAACTTATTAAGCATGGCGCGGCAGCGCTGCTTGCGCTTTTTACGCTGCTTTGTGTTTTCTTCTCGGACACGGCGGCAAGGGCGGTGTATTCGTCAATGCTCTACAGTGCATCACACGTTATACCGACGCTGTTTGTGTTCACGGTGACAGCGAAGCTCGCAACGGCATTTATGCTGAGCTGCAAGGCGGGATGGGTGCGGCGTAAGCTGTGCGGACTGCTCACGCTTTCCGAAAGGGGCTGCACGGCGGTGCTGCTGAGCTTTATCGGAAGTTTTCCGGTTGGAGCACTGGTGCTGTGCGGAGACGGTCGCGGCAGTATCGCAGACAGAAAAGGCGCAGAGAGAGAGCTTGCTCTGTCGCACAATACCGGTCCTTCGTTTCCGATAGCCTTTGTCGGAGGGGTGTTGTGGGACAGTAAGCTCCTTGGTGCGGTGATCTACGTGCTTCAGTTGGTGGCCTGGGTGCCGCTTGCACTGTTATACAGACGCGTAAATACACAACTGCCGTCTTTGGCGCCTGCCGTTAACGACGACTGCCGACGAGACTTTGGGGTGGTTTTCTCCGATGCCGTATGCTCCTCGGCGCTCGCGTGCGTCAATGTTGCGGCGTTTACCGCCTTCATGCGTTATATCGTCGAGCTGCTGTTTCGTATTTTACCATTAGAATGTAATTTCACTGTCGCAGCTGTCATCTCCTCCTTTCTCGAGCTGTCGGACGGATGTGTGCGCGCGTCGGAGCTCGGCGGAGTGCTCGGATACGCGCTTTGCGGCTTTGCAGTTTGCTGGGGAGGTCTGTGTGCTTCTCTCCAGGCATGCAGCGCAGCCTCGTGCTGCTCACTGTCAGTGGGACCTCTTATTGCATTCAAGCTTGCGCACGGTACGCTGTGCGCTGTGCTGTGCGCCGGTTATGCCGCATTTTTTAAGCCTGATGCTCGGCGCGAGACCGCACTTTTGTTAAATTACGGCGACCGTCGCGGTGCCGCTATGCTTGCAGGTATCGTATTCCTGTATTTATTGACCAAAATATTGTCCGCTGCGCCAAAAGACGGCAAAATCTCTTGATTTATTCGGCAGTTTACGATATAATAATAGCTGTGTAAAGCTGTGCCGTGCGGCACTTGCTTTTATTAAGCCTAAAGCTCGGGTATTACATACCGAAACGGAGACTGTAATGGAGAATTGTCAATGAAAATCAGAGACAGAGATAAGATCGAGGTATTCTGTAAATATTGCGAGCGCGCGTCTTCCATTGCTTCGGAGGATAAGATGGTGTGCCCGAAATACGGTGTTGTTTCCGCAGATTACAAATGCAGGCGTTTTCGCTACGACCCGCTCAAAAGAGCTCCGAAGAGAGCAACGCTTGAAACGGACGGGCTTGAATTTCCCGACCTTGACGGCGACAAACAAGATAACGAAAGACAAATTTAGATAATGAAATCGGAGGATTTTTGATTTGAATATAGCACTTGAAGAAGCAAAATATAAGCTGACGGCGTTCAGAGCCGACATTGAGGAGCTTGGCTCGGCGCTTCGCATCGACCAGCTGAGAGGCGAAGCTGAGGAGCTCGAAAAGACGACACTTGCGCCCGATTTTTGGAACGATCAGGCAGTCTCAGGAAAGATTCTTCGCCAGATAAAGCAGCTGAAGGACAAGATCGAGTCATACGACAAGCTTGCGGAAAAGCTTGAGGACACCATAATGATGGCGGAGCTTGCCATCGAAGAAAACGACGACGGACTGACAGACGAAATACTTGCCGATGTTGCCGCCATTGAGGCTGAGGAGGAGCGTCAGAGAATAGAGATCCTTCTCTCGGGCGAATATGACAAGAACAACGCCATCCTCAGCTTCCACGCCGGTGCCGGCGGCACCGAGGCGCAGGACTGGGCGCAGATGCTTTACAGAATGTATACCCGTTGGGGTGAGAAGCACGGCTACAACGTCAAGCTTCTCGACTGGCTTGACGGCGAGGAGGCGGGACTTAAATCCGCGACCGTTCTCATCGAGGGCACAAACGCATACGGCTATCTCAAGAGCGAAAACGGTGTTCACAGACTCGTTCGCGTTTCCCCGTTCGATTCGTCCGGAAGACGTCACACCTCCTTTGCCTCGGTCGAGGTAATGCCCGAATTCGAGGATGACAACACGATAGAGCTGCGCGACGAGGATCTTGAGATCACCGCACATCGTTCAAGCGGCGCGGGCGGACAGCACGTCAACAAGACCGACTCCGCCATCCGCATCATGCATATTCCCACGGGAATCGTCGTCGGCTGTCAGACAGAGCGCAGCCAGCTCCAGAACAAGGAGACCGCGCTTAAAATGCTGAAGTCGAAGCTCATGGAGATCAAGCAGCGCGAAAAGCTCGAGAAGATCGAGGATATCAAGGGCAACAAGACAAATATCGAGTGGGGAGCTCAGATACGCTCGTATGTGTTCATGCCCTACACGCTTGCGAAGGATACGCGCACAGGCTATGAGGACGGCAACATTCAGGCTGTCATGGACGGCGAGATCGACGGCTTTATCAATGCTTACCTCAAGGCAAACGCAGGCAAGTAAGCTGTGATAAAGGAAGCAACCAGGCAGGTCGATTCGACCCTTTTTGAAGGAATGACCTCGCTGAACGCGGTGCTGCGTTCAATTGACGAAGGAAGCACGCGGCGGATAAAAACCGTTTGGTTCGATCGTTCCAAGGTCGACAGAAAAAGACGCGAGCTCGGCTTTCTCCGTGCGGCGTCTGCAAAATACGGCTTTGAGCTGAAGCTTTGCGAGCATGAGCTTATAGACTCCATGGCAGTCGGAAATTCACATGGCGGCGTCCTTGCCGAGTGTACGGCACGCGAGGCGGTAGCTCTCGACAGTACTTCACCGATAAAGGAAGACGGCTTTTATGTGATGGTCGACGGCATTGAGGATCCGTATAATTTCGGCTACGCCCTACGCACGCTGTACGCTGCGGGAGTTGACGGAGTAATACTTCCGGAGCGCAACTGGATGAGCGCCGCAGGCGTCGTTTGCAGAGCCTCTGCGGGCGCTTCAGAGCTTTTGCCGTCATTTGTAGCTGAGCCGAGCTACGCTGCTCTCAGCTTCAAGGCGCGCGGCTACAAGCTGGTGTGCGCGGGAATTCGTGATTCAGTGCCGTGCTTCGATGCCGACCTTACCCTCCCCGTCCTGCTTATCGTCGGCGGTGAAAAACGCGGTATTTCTTCCTCGTTGCTCGAGCTTGCTGACGAGACGGTGCGTATAGAATACGGTCGCGAGTTTAAGGGCTCACTGTCCGCGGCGTCAGCCGCTTCTGTGCTCGCCTACGAGGTATTCAGGCAAAACCGAAATATAAAAAAATAGAATTAGCCCCTCGTTGCAGTCTCGATTTTTCGAGGCACGCTACCGAGGGGCTTTTGCTGTGGATTTAATAATCCTTGATATTCTTTTTGCAATATCTTTTAAGAAGCTTCGCTGTCTTTCTGTTTCTTATAATGCATGAGTCTATGAAGAAAGGCGTGCTTGTGCGATGCGGGTATATTATTTCATATTCGGGCAGACCTTTGCCCGCAGGTTCGTGTTTAATATTATTTTTCTGCTCCTCATTCGTCGTCAGCTACCGTGCTCCAATTATATACGCAGCCGTAGATGCGCTTGCGTGCGAAGGAGAGGAATAGCACTGCAGACACGAAGGTTGCAACTGTGAGAGCGTTTGCGCCGAGCGACATCCATGAGAATATTATCTGCGGGACGTTGATATCGTTCCTATCGATAAACGCCGCCTGCTCTCCTGCGATGATCGCGAGCTTTGTCAGTGCGGTGTAGAGAATCAGCGTGACCGCTATCAGCGATGTTGTAACGGTCGAATATCTCGCCACACAGCCCTCGATCTCGGCTCTCTCGTCCGCATTCGGCGAGAGCGTGAGCGAATTTAAGCTGAGTGCATGCTGTGTGTCGTCCGACGCGCAGTGGAATATTACCGAGGTTATCACTCCGAATGCGACAATGAGAAGAATATACTCAAAAAGCGCAAGGTTGTTTATCGTGAGATATGCGTCCCATGCCTCGTTTATATGGAAGATGTCCTCGAATTTCGTGTTATCGGAATAAAAGGCGTTCTTCTTTATAAAATCGATGACGGAAAGCACGCACATGGCGCCGGAGAGCGGCAGGACGACGAGGACTCGCTTCGAACGGCGTGCGAGAAGGAGCGAAATTACGATAAGCAGCGCACCGCATATAAACAGCGGAAGCTTGATAAGTCCGTCGTCGGTCGGATTGTATGTCGAAAGCACGGCTGCAGCATACATCACGAGCACAAGCTTCATACGACCGGACACGGCATAGTTTTTGTTGATTCTCAGAAAGCCGTCATACGCTGTGCCGAGCGAGGCAATGAATGGCTCGTCGCGACGGCATGAATTGAAGAAGGCAACGACGCGCTTGATGTAGATAATGCCGAGCACCGTAACAATAAGGCCGCCGAGCAGATAGAATATTCCCTTGAACTGCGACAAAATTATCCTTCGATTCAAAATGACCGTGTCGCTCTGAAGCTCCGTAAATTCCGGCAGCACCGCGCAAAGCGTTCTAATATAGTAAAACACCAGCATGTAGCCTTCAAGGCGCGTCGAAACATCGCGCGCGGCTTTTCCCTTTCGAGCGGGCTTTGTCGCAAGCACGGCAACGGACGAATGACGCATGCCGAGGTTCTCGACGCCGATAAAGAGCTCCCTTACGGCAAGTGTGAACAGTATGCACTCGATAACGCCGAAGACGAACGCAAACAGCAGATAGCCCGTCGGGTCATTAGCCGAGATGAACATAAACGATACCGACTTCGCCAGCTCGACGAGCGCCAGCTCGAAAAAGCGTCGCCTGGATTCGGAAATGTCGGAATTAATCTGCGAGAGCTTTTTCAGCGCTGCACAGACTATCCAAAGACCGATAAAATCGGGAAGAATGTCAAACACATTAATATTCGGGTTAAAAAGGAAGCAAAGCCCCACACCGAGTGCTCCAAAGCCCATGCTGTACCTCCGCAAGTTCTGATTACTTTTTTCTTTTGTTTTTCTTTCTTGCCTTTTCGGCTTCGTATTTGTCGCGGTTTGCGTCGGCGTATTCCTTTGCCTCTCGCATGAGCTTCATATCCGCTTCGTGCGCGCGCTTTTGCGATTCCGCGGCACGCTGACGCAGCTTATTGACTATCTTAAAGCGCGACGGCTTTACCACGGGTGCTTCCGCATACGCCTCCTGCGTGCCCTCTATATACAGTCGAGCGTAGGCGCTGTGGAGCAGCAGCAGATTCATTATCAGCCACAGCACACGGTAGAAATACATTGCGGCACCGAGATATGCCGTGAGCTCCGCCGTGCCGAACGCACGGATGAACTCGAATATTACGTAGAAGACGAAGTAAGCGATGACGATGCTCATATTTCTGCGCGAGCGTCGCGCGAGGGTCATATCCTCCGCTGCGCGCGCCATATCCTCAAGCGCCAGAAGCACGTAAATGTGAAACAGCAATATTGTCGCCGCACGTATCGCTGAAAAAGCGGTGAACGTAACCGAGTCGCCGAATATCAGAGAAGCCGCGGCGGACGCGACCGAGGCGGCGGTGAATATTACCGAATAGGACGCCGCACGCTTGAATGCCGTGCTGTGCTCGGCAAGCTTCAGCAGGGCGTATGTCATGACCGCACCGCCGACAATATCGAGATAATAGCTGTTTCCCGACAGCTCCATCGCAAATGCCAGAAAATATCCTATCAAAAGAATGCCGAATCCCATTTTGACCTCCGGAAAATAATTGACAAAACGCGAGAGGCATGACCGGCTATGCTTCTTCGGACAATGCCCCCCGCTCTGTAAAGCTTACTGCTCTGAGGTGCTGTTTGTCGCAGCACCGCAGCACTTTTTGTATTTTTTGCCGCTTCCGCACGGGCAGGGATCGTTCCTGCCGACCTTTGCATCACGGTTGACAACGGGCTTCTTCACGGAGGACTTACCGTCGGGAGAGCCTGTCGAAACGGGCTTTGCCACCTCGACGCGCTTCATTGAGGCGCGAGGCATTGCGGAGAGCACCATGCGAGCCGTGTCGTCGCGGATCGCAAGCACCATCTCGTCGAAGAAATTCGATGCGGCGATGCGGTACTCGGATATCGGATTACGCTGTGCGTATGCCTGAAGACCGATAGTCTCCATAACGGAATCCATTGCCTCAAGGTGATCCATCCACTTGCGGTCAACGTTGATAAGGAGCGCAATTCTCTCGACCTCGCGCATCTCCTCCTCGCCGAATACAGTCTTCTCCTTGTACTCGTATATCTTCATCGCGCGCTCGAGAAGTGTCTCACGGATGCTCTCGCGAAGCGTTGCCGCATCACCGTCGAGCTCGTTAAAGTCGCTCTCGTCACAGAGCAGACCCTTGTAGCGTGACTTGAGTCCTGCGATATCCCAGTTATCTGTCAGCTCGTCGTGAAGTGTCTCGTCGACCGCATCGCTGACAGTGTCGTTTATCATCTTGATGATCTTGTCGCGGAGATTGCTGTTTTCGAGAACCTGCGAGCGCTGCTCATAAATTATGCTTCTCTGCTGGTTCATGACGTCGTCGTATGCAAGGACGTTCTTACGGCGATTGAAGTTCTGATCCTCGAGGCGCTTCTGTGCGTCCTCAATGGAGTGGGAAAGTATCTTTGCCGAGATAGGCTGATCCTCCTCAAGTCCGAGGCGGTCAACGACACCTATCATTCTGTCCGTACCGAACAGACGCATGAGGTCATCCTCGAAGGAAAGGAAGAAGCGCGATTCACCGGGGTCTCCCTGTCTTCCGCTTCGGCCGCGGAGCTGGTTGTCGATACGTCTCGACTCATGACGCTCCGTGCCGATAACAAAGAGTCCTCCTGCGGCGCAGACCTTCTCAGCCTCCGGCTTTATTTCCTCGCAATACTTGCGGTAAAGCTCTCTGTAATGCTCGCGTGCCTCGATAACGACCTCGTCAACGGATTCGGAATAGCCAGTCGCAACGGCTATAACGTTCTCCTCGTAGCCCTCCTTACGCATCTGAGCCTTTGCAAGGTACTCCGCATTTCCTCCAAGAAGAATATCCGTGCCGCGTCCCGCCATATTGGTGGATATGGTAACGGCACCGAGACGTCCCGCCTGCGCGACAATGTCCGCCTCCTTCTCGTGATACTTCGCGTTGAGCACGTTGTGCTTGATGCCGACCCTCCTGAGCTTTGCGGAAAGCTCCTCCGACTTCTCTATCGACACAGTACCGACAAGCACAGGCTGTCCCTTCTCGTGGCACTCGGCTATCTGTCGAATTATGGCATTGTACTTGCCGTTCTTTGTCTTATAGACCTCGTCGTGGTGGTCTATTCTTATCATGGGCTTGTTCGTCGGGACCTCGACGACGTCGAGATTGTATATCTCGCGGAACTCGTTTTCCTCGGACAGCGCGGTACCCGTCATTCCTGAGAGCTTCTTATACATTCTGAAGTAATTCTGGAAGGTGATGGACGCTATAGTGCGGTTCTCCTTGCGGATGGCAACACCCTCCTTTGCCTCAATCGCCTGATGGAGGCCGTCCGAATATCGGCGTCCGGGCATAAGACGTCCGGTGAAGGCATCGACAATGATGATCTCGTCATCCTTTACAACGTAGTCAATGTCGCGCTTCATTATGCCGCGCGCCTTGATCGCCTGATAAACGTGGTGAGAAATATTCGCGTTGTCGGGGTCTGACAGATTCTCGATGCCGAAGAACTGCTCTGCCTTTGCGACGCCGGAGGAGGTAAGCGTGGTGTTGCGCGCCTTCTCGTCGACGATGAAATCGGCTTTAATGTTATCGTGGTCCTCCTTGTTGTCGAGCTCCTTGATAACATAGCACGAAAGCGTGCGTGCGAAGCGCTCCGCCATTTCATAAAGCGGATCGACATCACTTCCCTGTCCGGAAATGATAAGAGGAGTTCTCGCCTCGTCGATGAGAATCGAGTCGACCTCGTCGACAATCGCGAAATTGTGTCCGCGCTGTGCGCGGTTTTCCTTATAGGTGACCATATTGTCACGAAGGTAATCAAAGCCGAATTCGTTATTCGTGCCGTAGGTGATGTCGCAGTTGTACGCGTGCTGCTTTTCAGCCTTCGACTGGTCGTGAACGACAAGACCAGTCGTCAGCCCGAGAAATTCGTGTACGCGTCCCATCTCCTCGCAGCCGAGACGTGCAAGGTAGTCGTTGACGGTGATGATATGCACACCGTGTCCCTCGAGTGCATTGAGATAGGACGGGAGCACCGCAACGAGAGTCTTTCCTTCACCTGTCTTCATTTCCGCGATACGACCCTGATGAAGGAGAATACCGCAAAGTATCTGCACGTCGAACGGACGCTTTCCGAGGACACGGTCTGCCGCCTCGCGAACGACCGCGTATGCGTCGGGAAGAATATCGTCAAGTGTTGCGCCGTCAGCAAGGCGTGACTTGAACTCTCCCGTCATTGCAGAAAGCTGCGCGTCAGACATTTCCTTATATTTGGGTGCGAGAGAATTTATCTGAGCAAGCTGACCCTTCAGGTGCTTGATCTGTCTGTCGCTGTAGCTTCCGAAAATTTTAGTAATTAAATTCATGTCAACCGATCGGCGCCGTACGCGCCGCCTTTCAAGTATTTACGGCAACCTAAGCTGTCGCTTTATAGCTGTGTGAATCCAAGTTAAATTATATTATACATTATTTTGCGTAAAAAATAAATAGTTTTTTGTAAACTTATAATCGCAGGGGTAAATATCGCCCCAGTGCTTGAAACACACCGCCTTTTATTATATAATATTACGTAACATATTACAAATGGGGGATATACCTTGAAAAGCATAAATATTGTACTTCATGAGCCCGAAATTCCGCAAAACACGGGCAATATCGCGCGCACCTGTGCCGCGACGGACACTGCTCTTCACATAATAAAGCCGATGGGCTTCGAAATCGACGACAGAAAGCTTCGCCGTGCGGGGCTCGACTATTGGTACAGTCTTGACATTACGTATTACGAGAGCCTTGACGATTTCTTTGAGAAGAACCCGAACGCTGACTTCTACTGCTTTTCGACCAAGGCACCGAGATGCTACACCGAGGTCAGCTATGGCTCGCCGGTATTTCTGTTCTTCGGCAAGGAGACGCGCGGACTGCCGGAGGATTTTCTCCTAAAGCATTACGAGCGCTGCGTTCGCCTTCCGATGAAGGACGGCATGCGAAGCCTCAATCTCTCGAACTGCGCCGCGGTCGGCGTATTCGAGGTACTGCGCCAGCGGAGCTTCGAGGGGCTTTGCGACGAAAGCTTTGTTCTTACCGAGCAGTTTTAAGTCAAAACAGCGGCGCAAACAGCTCAATGACAGCGCGGCAGATGCTTTTTATAACGCCGACCTTGCATTTTTCCTCGGTCATAAGCTCGCTTTCCTCGAGCATTGACTTCATGTCGGATTCGATATCCGCGATTACGGGAGCGTCGCACAGCCAAACTCCGCATTCGAAGTGCAGATAAAGGCTGCGAAAATCGAGATTGACCGTGCCGACAGTGGCATACCTGCCGTCGCAGACGAAGGTCTTTGCGTGGTTGAAGCCGGGAGTGTACTCGTATATCTTTACGCCTGACGCCATAAGCACCGGATAATTCGACTTTGTCGCCTCGTTAACGATCTTTTTATCGGGGATCGATGGCACGACAATTCTGACATCGACTCCGCTTTCGGCAGCGCTGCACAGCGCCCTCTCCATTCCGTGATCGATTATGAGATACGGCGTGCTTATCCAGATGTAACGCTTTGCGGTGTATATCATGCTCAGATATATGCTCTCACCGACGGGACTGTCGTCTAGCGGACTATCCGTATAGGGTTGCACCGTGCCGCGGCAGTCGAAGCGCAGGTCTGTAAGGTAAGCGCTGTAGTCGGCTCCGTGCCTTGCGTCCTTTATATCAAGGCTGTCCCACATTGACAGAAACATTACCGCAAGCGAGCTTACGGCGCGACCGCGAAGCATTATCGCATTGTCCTTCCAATAGCCGTAGGGATGCGTGACGTTAATGTATTCGTCTGCGAGATTCACGCCGCCCGTAAAGCCGCAAACGCCGTCTATGACGCAAATCTTGCGGTGGTTTCGGTTATTCAGACGTGCCGACAGCACCGGGATGAATCTGTTGAACACGCGGCACTTTATTCCCTCTCGGTTGAGCTCCTTATAAAACCGTGAGCTTAGGTGAGTAAGGCAGCCCATGTCGTCGTAGATCACGCGAACGTCAACGCCCTGCTTTGCCTTTTTCAGCAAAAGCTCGTGTATACTGTCCCACATGACGCCGCGCTCGATTATGAAGTATTCGAGGAAAATATATCTTTCTGCTTTCTCGAGCCTTTCGAGCAGAGCCGGTAAAAAGCTCTCGCCGGAGGGGAAATACGTCACCTCTGTACCGTCATACGGCGGACAGCTCGCGGAATTCGTTATGTAATCCGACTGGCGGCGTGCGCTTTCGTCAAGCCCTGCGGTAATATCACCGATGCCGTCGGGCTCCGGAATGCTCATGAGCGCATAGGTGCTTGCGAGGACCTTTTTTAGGCGTCTTGAAAGCTCATTTCCGCGAAACAGCAGATACATCGCAAGTCCGAAGGGCGGGAGCGCGAGTATCGGGATTATCCAGGCTATCTTATACGACGGGTTTTCGCGAGTACTCACTATTTTGCAGACAACGATAAAGTCCACTACAGAAAACACGCCGTAGAACGCGCCGATGTAGTTTGAAAATTTCAGTACGGCAAGACAAATGAAAAAAAGCTGAAACAAAATCAGCAATGCCACAATGACTGCTCTGCTCATCAATATTTTAATCAGTTTCTTCATTTTTCAACCTCCGAGCGTTGTGTCATACATATATGATACCGCAAATACTTCGAAATTTCAAGGCTATGTAAGCAAAGTAGCACCATTTCAGGCAAAAATATGCTATAATATTCGATAAACACAGTAAATAATAATTATATTAAGGAACTCGAGCTATGAAAAATCTACTCGTCCTCGACGGAAACAGCATAATCAACCGTGCCTTCTACGGTGTGCGCTCGCTGTCGAGATCCGACGGCTTTCCGACGAATGCCGTATACGGCTTTGCGAATATCGTAAAGCGCTATCTTGACAGCCTGTCGCCCGACTATGCCGTTTGCACCTTCGACACACGAAAGCCTACCTTCAGGCATTTGAAATATGACAAATACAAGAGCAACCGTCATGGTATGCCCGAGGAGCTTGCCTGCCAGCTGCCGTACACAAAGCAGCTTGCCGCAGCGCTCGGCTTTACGGTGCTTGAGTGCGAGGGCTTTGAGGCCGACGACATAATCGGCACGGTCTGCAAAAACGCCGACCTGCACGGCGATATCAAGTCATACATCCTCACGGGAGATCGCGATTCTCTTCAGCTTATCAGCGACAGAACGAGCGTGATACTCATGAGAAACGGAAAGGATGAGCTGTTCGATACGGAGCATTTCGTTGAGGTGTACGGAGTGCGCCCCGAATGCTTTGTCGATGTCAAGGCTCTAATGGGCGACAGCTCTGACTGCATTCCCGGTGTTCCCGGCATCGGCGAAAAAACAGCACTCAAGCTCATTTCCTCGATGGGAAGCCTGGACAGGCTGTATGCCGCCTCGGAGAGCGGCTACAACGGCGCGACGCCGTCCGTAAAGCGGAAGCTTGACGAGGGACGCGAGAGCGCTTATATGTCTCGCGAGCTTGCACGCATCTGTACGGAGGCTCCGGTAGGCGCTGCAACTGACGATTACTGTCACTCCGAAGCGGACAATGCGGAGCTGTACCGACTCTTCAGTGAGCTTGAATTTCATCAGCTGATACGGAAGTTTTCGCTGAGTGAGGCGGAGGAGTCTGAGAGCGAGAACAAAGCCGTCGAGCCGGTGTCCGATATCGTTGAGACAGATGACGATAGTATCATTAAGGCGGCAAGCGGTGATGGGACGCTTTGTGTTGCCTTTGACGGCGCTGACATTGCCGTGTGCTCCGAGGGTCGGGTGCTGCTCTGCCGCACAGTCAGCGACGCGGCGCTGCGCGCTGTTTTTTCGCACAGCATAATCTGCCACGACATAAAGAACCTTACAAGGCTTCTCGCTGAGCGCAGCATCACGCCGCATTGCGAGCTTGACACAATGCTTGCACTGTACCTTCTTGAGCCCGGTCGCGGCTCTTATCCGCTTTCAAAGGTTGCGGAAAAATACGGCATGGCTGAGCCCGCCACGCTCGCCCTTGAGGCATACACAGTGTCATGCTGTTCCGAAAAGCTACGTGCGGAGCTTGCCGAAGCATCAATGGAGGAGCTGCTGCGTGACATTGAGCTCCCTCTTGCGGCAGTTCTTGCCGATATCGAGCGTACCGGCTTTAAGGTCGACTGCGACGGTATACGAGGCTATGCCGCACAGCTGCTGAAAGCCGAGGACGAGCTGGCGGCAAGCATATATATGCTTGCGGGACACGACTTTAATATCAATTCTCCGAAGCAGCTGTCCGAGGTGCTTTTTGAGGAGCTTGAGCTCCCCGGCGGTAAAAAAACACGCACTGGCTACTCCACCGATGCCGATACACTGAAGAAGCTGAGATACCGACATCCGATAGTTTCGGAGATACTTTCGTACCGTCAGATAGCGAAGCTTCGCGGAACCTACGGTGACGCGCTTGCCGACCTTGCAGACTCGCAGTCTCGCATTCACACCTCTCTCAATCAGTGCGGCACCGCAACGGGACGCCTGTCGTCGAACGACCCGAATCTTCAGAATATCCCCGTCAGAGGCGAGCTCGGACGTGAGATACGCAATTTCTTCACGTCCGAGGACAGCGAGCATGTGCTCATTGACGCAGACTACTCGCAGATCGAGCTGAGACTTCTCGCACATCTGTCGGGCGATGAGAATATGATAAACGCGTTCAACTCGGGCGTGGACATTCACACCGTTACTGCCTCACAGGTGTTCGGCGTGCCGATAGACGAGGTCTCACGAGAGCTGAGGCTGCGCGCGAAGGCTGTAAATTTCGGAATTGTATACGGTATCGGCGCGTTCTCCCTCGCGCAGGACATCGGAGCTACACGGCGAGAGGCTGAGGAATATATCGAGGGCTATTTCCGTACCTACCCGAAGGTCGAGAGCTATCTGAACGACACGGTCGCCGATGCAGTTGAGAAGGGCTATACCGTCACAATGTTCGGCAGACGACGTCCGATCCCCGAGCTTGCGAGCAAGAACCGCAATATTGCAGCCTTTGGCAGAAGAGTTGCGATGAACAGCCCGATCCAGGGCAGCGCGGCAGACATTATAAAGCTTGCAATGATAAATACCTCTCGCGCACTTCGTGAAGCAGGCATTGACGCGCGGCTCATACTTCAAATACACGACGAGCTCATCGTCGAGTCGCATATTTCCTGCGCCGAGCGCGCTGCTGAGATCCTCACACGCGAAATGGAGAGTGCCGTTTCACTGTCGATCCCGCTTACGGCGGAGGCAGGAGTCGGCGCGACCTGGCTCAGTGCAAAGCAATAAGCTGTAAAAAACGAAAGACGTCACGCAAAATGCATGACGTCTTTTGATTTTCTTATCTCTTGCCGTCGATATCGGGGTTCTTCACCGAATAGAAGGTGCTTCCCTCCTCGATTCCGATTGTGCGAAGATATGTCAGATACTGCGAGGTGTACGGGAAGAGCACATTGTCTCCTGTCCTATCGGCAATGTTATATATAAGCTTTCCGTAGACGGCGCTGTCGCTGTCCATATAGTAGGTGTTGTCGCGAAGCTGCGTGCCCTCGGTTTTTCCGCAGGCGAGCATTGAGGTATAAACAGCGTACTCTGCCGAGAAGACGTTGATATTGCCGGAATAAACGACATTTTCGTACTTTGCGCGTGTCACACCGTATGCGGTGTAGATGAACGCCGCGCGGCGGTCTGTGCGAACATCGCAATAGCCGAAGCCGTTGTTTATAACGTAGTTATCGGTGATAAACACGTTGCAGAGCTCGGGGTTCGGGTAGAGCGAGTCGAATTCGGGTGCGGCATGGTTGAAGAACTCGAAGGAGAGTCCGCAGCGGTCAAGCACGCAGCCGCTCGAATAGAAGTTACGCATTACGCCCGAGTTGCCCTGGGTCGTGACCGCAGCGTCGTATATATCCTTAAAGTAGCAGTCGCGGACGACAAAGCCGTCGCAGCTGCCCCAGTTCTGTATCGCATTGCCGTAGCGGACGATCTTACTCTGGTATGCACCGCCTATCCACTCGAACACGCAGTTTGTAACGATGAGGTTTGTCACGCCTCCCAGGTCGAGTCCGTGCGCACCGCAGTACTTGATAGCGATGTTATCAAAGCGTGTGGGGCTTGTCGTGTCACGGTTTATCTTATCGGCATAGGTCACGGCAGATGCTGATAGTGAAATGTTGACCTCGGAGAATATCTCGCCGGGGTTGCCCTTGTCGTAGTAAACATACAGTCCGCCGTTTGCACTGTCACCGAAATATTCGAGATTGTGCTTCAGCGCACCGACATTCTCAAACTTGACGCCTCCGCTCTCGAAGGTCTCCTCGCCGTTTGAAACGATGCCGTAATGCTTGGTGGAGCCCGCAAAGGGAGCGTCGTAATCGTCAACGAAGGTCATAACACCCCAAAGCTCGGTGCCGTCCTTCTTTACGAAGGAAATATTTCCGGGAGCATCCTTGATATCGTAATCAAGCTTCCATACGTTCGGGTATTCGGTGGCGCTCCACTTTCCCGCAGCCTCGTTCATCTGAAGCTTGCGTGTGAGCACGGGCTTTTCACCCTCGCCGTATGCGCCGTAGGAAACACCTCGCACAAGGCTGAGGTAATCGAGCTTGACGTTTGAATTGAGATTGAATTCACTGCCACACTCGAGGAACACTCCGTCGCCTGCCTCAAGTGTGGAATTGATGACCATACCTCCAGCAAGAGACACCCACAGATTTTTGAAGCTCTTCCATGGCTTGTCGGGAGATGTTCCGCTGTTTGAATCGTTTCCGTTCTTTGAAGAAATATAGTATGCACGACCCTTGATACTATCGGGTGTAACATCGCTTTTGGAAGAGATTATGGCGTCTGCCGCCTTGCTTGCCTCACTGAGCACACGGTCAAGCTCCGCGCTGTCCGCGGACTTGATCTCAACGACGTCACCGTTATAGGAGGAAAGCTGCTTTGCATAATCCGCAGATGCAAATGCCGTGGCATGCGCCATATCGGAGAAAGCGGCAAGGTACATCAGCTCAATGTCGGACTCTGTCATGAGAGCCACCGTGCAGCTGTCACCAACGGAAAGCGCCGAAAGGTCGAGTACGCCGTATTTCCAGCCGCTTACGGACTCGTCAAGCTCCTTGAAATCGACCTTCTCGGTCACGCTGCCGTAGAGAGCAAGCGTTGGCTTCGAGCCGTCTGCGATCCTGTAGGCAAAGCGAAGAACGGGATATTTCGTGGGGGAGATGTTTGCTATCCTCAGATCTATCTCGAAGTAATTTCCTTCAAGGAGGGGGTTCGGGTCATCCGTTGTCTCAAAATCCTCGCCGAAGCGGTAGTTTCCGTTTATAAAGAGCTGACCGTCGCTGTCCTTTGTCAGATACGGATAGGCAGCACCTGCTTCAACCTTGACGCCGTTGTACGAGCTGTCGAGAGCGGTTCCCGCGTAATACAGATTCCATGCGTTCATGAGCGCTGTGTTTGAATCGATCGTGAAATCGAGGCTCTTTGCATCCTCAAAAGCGAGTTTCTTGAGCATTTCGTCAAGGCGCTTGACTGTTGTGGCAGCCTCTGCTCTCGTGAGGTTAGCACTCGGCTTGAAGTTTCCAATCTCATCTCCCTCGACGATGCCGATAACACGCATATCGTCAACGAATTCGCGTGCCCACTTGCCGATGGAGGCTTCGTCACGGAAGTAATCTGTCGGGTTCGTGCTGACAGTCGGGAGTATGCCTGCGTAAGCTATATAGCGCGAAAGGATAGTTGCCATCTGCTCGCGAGTCAGGTTCTCGTTCGGGCGGAAGGTGTTGTCGGGGAATCCGGTTATAATACCGTTATCCGACGCCCAGCCGACATAGCCTGCGTACCAGCCGCTGTTCTTGGAGGGGATGTCCTTAAATGTTGTTGCGGTCTCGTCGGCTCCGTGGAGACGTCCGAGCATTGCAACGAACATTGCGCGCGTGACATGCGTCTGCGGCTCAAATTTGGTTTGAGATGTACCGTTCATAATACCGTTCGTGTAAACATAATCGACAGCCGAGTAAAACCAGTTCTTTGCTTTTACATCCTTAAAGGGGAGAGTTGAGTCTTCGGCGTTAACTGCTGTGCCGAGAGCAGCGGTGACGACAAACAAAAGTGCCAGCAGCAGTGATAATAGCTTTTTCATCGTTACGTTCATTTCCTTCCCTTGCCGTATTTCTCGGCAAACTCAATGATGGGTGTGTTGTCCTCGAGACCATGAGGATGGTGGTCGCAGCCCGCCTTTCCGACGGTGAATATGATACCGCCGTTTTCGCGGTAATATTTTTCGAGGATAGCACCGTTTTCGCAATACGGCACAACGCTGTCGCTGTCGCCGTACACGATAAATATCGGAATATTGTTTTCAAGCAGCTCGCGCATGTGATCTATCGGGTGATCTCTGTAGCAGATGAGCTCGGAGAGCGTCATGCCGGTTGCACGTTTGAATTCATCGAAAAGATCCTCGTCGGCAATTCCGACTCCTGCGGGACACGAAAGAAGATTGAGCACCGGTGCGTCAAGATACATTGCGCTGACGCAGTCGGGGTGACGCGCGGCAAGCTTTGCGGCAATGAGTCCGCCGCAGCTCATGCCGACAGGCAGGCATGAGGACGCCAGTCCGTATTCAGCAGCAAGATGCTCGGCGAAACGAGACTTGCGGTCAAGGTCCTCATCAAGGCACCAGCGCGTGACGTTCGCTACATACGCAAGATGCCAACCGCGCTTCAGCATTTCAAGCTCGAATGGCGGGAATGCGTCGAAATACTCGGTCTTGAACATCCAGCTTTTTTCAGCGTTTGGCTCATTCGGGAACACAAGTATCGCATTCTTGCCTTCAAACTCGAAGTCAATGCGCCTGAAGCCGTTCCAGATTGTTTCTGTCATATTGTTTTTCCTTTCTCATACCGCAGAGCGGTCTGTAACAGGATAAGTATACCACACGTTCGAGCCAATTGCAATAAATATCGTTCAGCTGCGGCAAAAAAATTGCCGTCGGTGGCTAAATGACAGCAAAAAAAGCAGACAGTCCTCGGACTGTCTGCCATGATTTGCCTGTGTGCGAGACTTACGCGAGCTCAGCGAAGTACTTGATAGTACGAACCATCTGGCTTGTGTAGGAGTTCTCGTTGTCGT
>CAYNHY010000007.1:0-25041 GCA_964397225.1 uncultured Ruminococcus sp. | reverse complement strand
CTGCGGCGACGGTGGCGGAGGCGTTAGTCAGCCGCCCGAACGCACGCCCCGTACAACCTGCCGCGTCGTGCTCTGCCAAAAGCTTTACTCGATTTTTCTCGGGCTTCGTACTCTTGCATGCAAGAGTACGAAGTCGGAAATTCGTGGGGTCTTGGGGCAAAGCCCCGAGTTTCCTGTCGCAGCAGGAGAAATCCCCACGCCTTCACAGGGGGTCGGGCGGGCTGCGGCTGATTTATTGTTTTCATACGGCTGTAGCACGCCTTCTCGGAAATGTTTCACGTGAAACATTTCCCTCGGCTCTTGCATAGGCGGCGGCTTTGTGGTATACTATATCTTGACGGATATTACCCATCCCTCGCTAACCTCACCGAAAGGAAGCATGCTGTAAATCATGACTGAAAAGCCTTACGTCATTGCCTTCGCCAATCAGAAGGGCGGCGTCGGCAAGACAACCTCCGCTATCAATATCGCCTCCTGCGTCGCCGCGCTCGGCTACAACGTGCTTATGCTCGATTGCGACCCGCAGGGCAATACGACAAGCGGCCTCGGTATCAATAAAAAGAAGGTCTCCCGCACCATGTATGACGTTCTCCTCGACGGAGCCGACCCGCTCGCCGCCGTCGTCGAAACGAAATTCAAGAATCTGTCAGTCGTCCCGTCGACGATAAATCTCGCGGGTGCAGAGCTCGACCTCATCGACGAGTCCCGACGCGAGCGGAAAATTTCCGACTTCGTCGAGAAGACCGGCGATACATACGATTTTATAATGATAGATTGCCCGCCCTCACTCGGAATGCTCACCGTCAACGCCCTCAGCGCCGCCGACGGCGTCATTATCCCAATGCAGTGCGAATATTTCGCCCTCGAGGGACTGTCTCAGCTGATGATTTCCGTGAAAAAGGTCAAGGAGCACTACAATCCCGACCTTGCCGTCACCGGAATTCTCATTACCATGTTCAACGGCAGGCTGAACCTCGCCTCGCAGGTGCTCGCGGAGATAAAGAAATATTACAGCGATAAGCTGTTCTCCGACACCATCCCGCGCAACGTCGCGCTCTCCGAGGCGCCCGGCTTCGGCGAGCCTATCAATTACTACGATAAATATTCCAAGGGCTGCAAGGCCTACGAGAGCGTCGCGCAGGAGCTTATCCGACGCACCGTGGGCGTGTAAATTGTGAAAGGAGCCGATATGGCACGAAATAAGGGACTCGGTCGCGGTCTTGACGCGATTTTTGACGATAATTCGGTCGACAGCTCGAAAAACGAGGGCACGCGCCTTCGAATTTCGATGATCGACCCCAAAAAGGATCAGCCGCGCCGCAATTTTGACAGAGAGGCGCTGGCGAGCCTCGCGGATTCGATAGCCGCAAACGGCGTGCTTCAGCCGATACTCGTTCGCGAGAGCGAGGGCGGCAGATATTCGATAATCGCCGGAGAGAGGCGCTGGCGTGCCGCGAAGATGGCGGGACTGTCGGAGCTTCCGGCGGTCATCGTCGAGGCTGACGAGCTCGAGGCGGCGCGCTACGCGATGATCGAGAATTTGCAAAGAGAGGATCTCGACCCGACGGAGGAGGCGCGCGGCTACGCGCAGCTGATGGAGGGCTTCGGACTCACACAGGAAGAAATTTCCAATCAAATCGGCAAGTCGCGAAGCGCCATAGCGAATTCACTGAGACTTCTCGAGCTGCCCGAGAGCGTGCTCGAAATGGTCGCCGACGGCACGCTGAGCGCCGGTCACGGCAGAACGCTGCTCGGACTGCGAGACAGGGCGCAGCTTGCCCCGCTCGCCGCACGCGCCGTTGCAAGGAGAATGTCGGTGCGCGAGCTGGAGTCGGCAGTTAAGGCGGCAAACAGACGCGCCGCACAGAGCGAGGACGACACAACGGCAGAGCCGACGGTGGATTACATAGCGGATCTCGAGGAGAAGGTAACGACAAGCATCGGACGCCGCTGTAAGATAACGCACACGGCGCGCCGCCGCACGGTTACGCTTGAATACGTGGACGACGACGACCTGCAGGAGCTGCTGACAGCGCTCTGCGGGCACGCGCCGATAGAGGACTGAAGCGAAAATTCTTAATGCGGCGTCTCAATTGAACGACCTGCACTTTTCAACATTTTATAAGGAAAACTCGCCGTGCTCACTCCACACTCTGCACGCTGCGAAAGGATAAAATTATGGCTCAGAAAAACAAAGTTACCTTCGAGGTGCGCGTCGATGAGACGCTGTACCGCAAGCTTCTCGGCGTCGCAGAGCGCGAGAAGTGCAATCTCAACAACCACATGCTGAAGCTTATCCGCACCAACGTGGAATACAGCGAGCGCATTCACGGAAGGATAGATATTTCGAAGTACCCCATCCCCGAGGGGGAAGCCGACGCGGAATAACGCTGCGTTTCGCGCCCCGCAGAAGCCGCTGCGGGTGTCGGCGATGCGTCGGCGGGGACGTGACTTGAAGGCTGTGCCTCAAATGAACGGCTTGCACTTTTTCAACAATTTATACGGAAAACTCGCCGCGACACGGCGCAGCGCCGACGTATGTACGCCGCCGAGGTCGGCAAACGCTCATTTTCACGAAAACCGCGCGCCATACAAAGCCCGCGCGTCAGGGCGCGGCACGTTCGCTTTTTCCCGCAATATTTTTAATACTGCGTACTGAAAATATTATTGCCCCCTGCCCCGCGTCCTCGCGGCGGCTCATTTCTGCTATTTTTGCGGGGAAGCCCGCATTATATTAAAGAATTCTTATACCCGAAAGGATAAACACATGAAAGGCTCACTTAAAGAGATCATGCTCGCGCGCCACCTGTCGGAGGTCACGAGCGACCGCTTCGTCATTGAGATGAACATGCCTACCGAATACCCGCCCATCGAGGCTCGCCACACCATGGACGGTGGAGTCCGCGACCGCTTCTTCGCCTCCGTCGCAGAGCTCCCCGACGAGGTTACCGTTATCCACCCGTATAACGTTGATGCCTTCGCCGAGTCGAATTCCCGCACGCTCTACGTCGCCCCGAACGGTGACGATTCCGCCGACGGCTCGCTTGATGCGCCCCTCGCGACTCCCGCTGCCGCTCTTTCCCGCCTTGCCGGCAAGAACGGAGGAAAAATTATCCTCCGCGGCGGCTCCTACGACCTCGACGAGACGCTCCGCATCACGGGTGAGCACTCCGGTACGGTCACATCCCCGCTTATCATCACCTCCTACCCCGGCGAGACGCCCTGCCTCTCCGCCTCCCGCACAATCCCCGTTTCAGCCTTTGCTCCCGTGACCGACGAGTCGGTCCTCGCACGCCTTGCGGACAGCGCGAAGGATAAGGTGCTCTGCGCCGACCTTACCGCGCTCGGCATTACCGAATACGGCACAGTACGCGGCTCGAAGCTCCTTATTAACAGCATCGAGCAGGATCTCGCGCGCTATCCCAACAGAAGCGACGACCTCCTTGAGGTCGAGAAGGGCGGCGTTGTCGCGCCCGGCTGGAATAACGACGAGGGTCACCCCGAGGGCGACTGGGAGATAAAGCTCACCGACCGCCGCCCGCTTTCGTGGCAGTGGGAGGACGATATTTACCTCTTCGGAGCGCTGTGCTTTGAGTGGACTCGCCTTTACGCGAGGATTCGCTGCTTCACCGAGGAGGGCACAGCACGCGGCTTCGGTGAGTTCGACGGACACGGTATCAACGGCGGAGACCACAATACGTATTACTTCACGAACGTGCTCGAGGAGCTTGACGCGCCCGGCGAGTGGTACGTCGACCGCAAGGCAGGCAAGCTTTACGTTTACCCGCCGAAGGGTAGCTTCGACGAGACAGACGACGTGCGCTTCATTACGCGTCAGCTCGACGTAATAGCCGCCGAGGGCGCCGAGAACGTAATTATCGACCGTCTCAATATCGGTCGCTGCTGCGGCTCGGCATTCAGGACACACGACTGCCGTCAGGTGCTCTTCCAGAGATGCCACCTCACCGGAATTTGCGGTGACGCGGAGAACGACGAGGAATGCTTCAGAATTGCGGGTGGCTTCAGAAACGGAATTATCGACTCGGTGCTCGAGCACTTCTCCATGAGAGCGGGCAGCGTGTCAGGCGGCGACCGCAAGAAGCTCATTCCCGCGAACAACTTCATCCAGAACTGCAAGATAGTCAACCCCCACTGCCGCTTCGGCATCGCGTCGAACGGCGGCGTCGGAAACATTGTCTCGCACAACTACTCGCACAACACCACAATGCTCGACTGCGGCAACAACGAGTGCATTATGGAGTACAATATAATCGAGGGCGGCGACTGCGAGACGCACGACACCGGAATGATCTACGTCGGAGGCGGCGGCTGCTCGACCTGCGGCAACCACTACCGCTACAATTACTTCTTCGACTTCGTCATGGGTGACTACGGAATATACTTTGACGACCTGTCGCGCGGCATGTACGCCTACGGAAATATTGTCGTCGGAAACGGCACGCTTCCCGAGGACGATCACCAGTGGATAAGCGGCGGACGCAGCTTTAACCATCACAACGGCGGCGAGCACTGCTATTGGAACAACATCAGCATCGACGCGGGCTATTTCGCCTTCGGCGGCGATATTTCGTACTGGAACGCGACAGACCGCCACTGGGAGGGCTTCTTCCGCGGAATACACAGTGCGGCGTGCGAGATGGCGCACGGAAAGTACATCGAGCGCAACCCCACCTACCGTGATTACGCGGCGAACGTAATGCAGCATTACGAGGACATGCAGTCGCCCGACTATCACCACTTTGACGGAATGGCTGAGAAGTACCTGCGTATGCCGTGGTGCAACCATTACGAGAACAACCTCATCTTCCGCGCGGCGCGTCCGTACAAGCTTGACAACGGAATCGAGACGGCGACGGGACTTGAGACCAACTACATTACGAACGAGGATCCGGGCTTTGTTGATCTGGAGAACCGTGACTACCGCTTCCGTGAGGACGCGGAGGTCTTCGAGAAGATACCGGGCTTCATAGCGCCGCCCGTAGAGCGCATGGGACCTGTAGAGGACTAAGAAAACAAGAAAAAGCCCGACGTCGGTATGCCGACGTCGGGCTTTTTGAATCGGTCACGTGAATGTGGCGCGCCGCCCCGGCGCACTACCCGTCCGCCGTGCCCTACGGAAAGCTTTACTCAATTTTTCTCGAAAAATTGCAGGGTCTCGGGACGGCGTCCCGAGTCGCGAGCCGAAGCTCGCGAAATCCCACGCGCCTTTACAGGGTGTCGGGCGGAGACTGAACGGCGTTCGGCAGAACGGGGAAGCCTCCGCCGAATCGGCAGTTAACGTAAGGCGTCGCGGGTGTCGGCTGAAGCTCGGCGTGCTGAGATAACGTTTAGACTAAGAGTAACACATCAAGCTGCTCTGCACCGTGCCCTACGGAAAGCTTTACTCAATTTTTCTCGAAAAATTGCAGGGTCTCGGGACAGCGTCCCGAGTCGCGAGCCGAAGCTCGCGAAATCCCACGCACCTTTACAGGGTGTCGGCGATGCGTCGGGAAAGCCATCCGCGGCGCAGCCAACCTCCGGCTTTATAAAACACCCACCGCGCGGAATTCGCATTAAATTATATGAAATTTCCTCGCATTGATTGACAGCGCGGAGTTTTTCGTATATACTAATATATGATACAATGTTTTTACTGTTTTTCGGTGGATTTATGAAAAAAATCAGTTTATACACCGCGGTGTCGTACATAGCCGCTGCCGCCTGGATGGCGTTAATATTCGCGTATTCCGCGCAGGACGCGGTGCGCTCGCTTCAGAGCTCCGACGGGGTAATGAATTCCCTTCTCTCCGCCTTCGGCTCGCTGTTTGAGAATTTCTCTCGCGAAACGCTGTCCTTCGTTGTCAGAAAATGCGCGCATTTCAGCGTGTTCTTCGTGCTCGGCGTGCTCGTGACAAATGCCGTTGCGCGTTCTGTCGGCGAGATGTTTTGCATCGGCTCGCTCGGGCTTGACATATGCGTATTCTACGCGGCGTCGGACGAATTTCACCAATATTTTATAGACGGACGTGCGTGCCGTCTGTTTGACATATGCGTTGACAGCGTGGGAGCGCTGCTCGGCGTGCTTCTTGCCTGCCTGATAATAAGGCTCTGCCGCCGTCGCACTGCGCGTGGCAAGGCGGAAGCATCGGAAGCGGCATAAGCGTTCCGACGGACACGGCGCTGCCGCGCGCAGCTTCACAGCCGCGACGCTGTCGCTTTAATTCAAACCCCCTGCCGCTTGGCGGCTGAAATGGAGAATACAATGGACAACATCAAAAAGAATTTTATCTCTCCTCCCTCCGAATACCGTTCCGCGCCCTTCTGGTCGTGGAACGACGTAATGGACGGTGAGGAGCTCTCGCGCCAGCTTCGCGACTTTAAGGCGCACGGCATCGGCGGCGCCTTCGCTCACCCTCGCGTCGGCATGGTCACCGAGTACCTCTCCGACGACTTTTTTAAGGCGTGGGGCGACGCGCTCGAGACCGTCAAGGAAGAGGATATGAAGCTCTACATCTACGACGAGAACGCATGGCCCTCCCTCATGGCGGGCGGACTTGTCACGAAGCTCGACCGCGATACCGGCGTCGTTCACGTGAAGAACAGACCCGTTCCCGCGGCAGCTCCCGGCGACTTCCCGGGAAGGATCCTCTTTGCCGCGCCCCTTGCGGACGGCGTTTACGGTGAGGACCTGACCGACGTTCCGAAGGAGAGCTGGCACGAGCATACCGACGGCGACGTTATGGTGTTCTACGAATATCAGGAAAGAGGCGAGCTCGTTCCCGACGTTACGAACCCGCGCACGACGCAGCTGTTCATCGAGCTGACGCATGAGGAATATTACAAGCGCTTCGGCGACGAATTCGGCAAGCACATCCCCGCGATCTTTTCAGACGAGGTCGGCTTTGCCTGCACGCTTCCCTGCTCCCGCTTCGTATACGAGAAGTTCCGCGAGCTGTCCGGCTATGAGCTGCTCGGCAAGTATTTCCCGATAATCAAGGAGGACGCCTCCGGCATCGACACGGACGGTCGCTCCTACGGGAAGATACGCTACGACTACTTCCGCACGCTCCACGAGCTCTGGCAGGATAATTTCGTTATCCCCATCGCGAAGTGGTGCGAGGAGCACAATATCGCCTGGACGGGTCACGACCACGAGCATTTCTGGCCGCGCAGCTACGGCGGCTGCACGCCCGGCGAGATGACCACCTACGAATACCGCCAGTGGCCGGGCTTTGACCTGCTGCTGTGCTACCACCTGCGCGACACGGCGACAAACTTTGACAAGTTCCAGATGTACGAGGTACGCAGCGCGGCGAACCAGTTCTCCCACCCGAGAACGATCTGCGAGGCATACGGCGCGGGCGGCTATCACTCGACGATGTACGACTACAAGAGACTCGGCGACTACATAATGGTCGGCGGCATCAACGTGCTCTGCCAGCATCTGTCGCTCTACTCCTACCTCGGCAGCGCAAAGCGCGACTGCCCGCAGTCATTTGACTTCAGACAGCCGTGGTGGGATGAGTACACCGATATGGCTGACTACTTCGCGAGAACGTCCTATATTCTCTCGCAGGGTAAGATGGAGCAGAGAATACTTCTGCTGAACCCCTACACCGCCTCCTACACGGTTGCGGGCGAGGCTCAGAACGGCAGCATCGACCACTCGCTCGGTGTGGACTGCGTTAAGAACCCCGACATGACGGACTTCCTCACTGCGGTCAGCGACATGACCGATGAGCAGTGGGAGTTCGACCTTGCGGACGAGTTCTCAATGAGCCGTCACGCCTCCGTTGAAGGAAGGCTCTTCCGCGTTGGCGACATGACCTACGACACCGTTGTCGTCTCGCGCGACATGACCGACATGCTCGCATCGACGGCACGTCTGCTCTGCGAATTTGCCGCTGCGGGCGGACGAATTGTGCTCACCGACGCCGCGCGCGACAGCGTGGCACGCAGAATAGAGGGAGTCGAGGGCGACGCGCTCGGCGCGGCTGTTCGCGAGCTCGGCGAGACCGTTGACGGAGCCGGTAAGCTGTGTGCTTATTTAGACGGCATCTACAAAAAGAGAATCGCCTCGAGCGCTCCGTGGAGAACGGGAATACAGCACATGAGACGCGCGCTCGACGACGGACGCGTCGTATATTACCTTGTAAATCACGCGCTCGGCGAGCCGTTTGAGACAACGCTCACGATAGAGGGCTCCGACGCGTGCCTGTGGAATATGTACACGGGCGAGACCGAGCTTCTTCCCTACACGAGCAACGGCGACGGCACGGTAAGCTTCCCGCTCACGCTCGAGCGCTGCGGCGCGGCGCTCATCGTTATCGGAGACGGAGCGGAGAGCACCGCACCCCGCGCGGCGGCGGTCAAGAGCGTTCCGCTCACGCGCGAGAGCATCGTTGCCGAGAGCGAGAACTCGTTCAACATCGACCACGTTTCGCTCCGCTGCGACGGCGTTGACCCCGCGATAAGATATTTCCTTGACGCGCGCGCGAAGCTCTACCGCGCAAGAGGCTTCGAGCACGGACTGCCGTGGAGCGGCATCCAGGTCGAAACTCAGTGGCTCGACAGAAATGCCGATTACGACGAGTCGTCTGCCTTCTCGGTCGTTTATCCCTTCACGGTGAAGGAGGGCGTGCTCCCGACGCGCCTGACGGCGGTTATCGAGCGCCCCGAGCTGTGGCACGTTTACGTCAACGGCACGGAGCTTGAGCCCTTCGGCTCCGACAGGCTCGATCGCGGCATGGGAGACTTCGACATTACCGAGCTCGTACACGAGGGCGAGAACGAGATCGTCCTTCACGCAGACGTGTTCAATGTGCTCTGCGAGGTTGAGGCTATCCTCATTCGCGGCGACTTCTCCGTCGTTCGCGACGGCAAGCGCTTTGCAATTGCTCCCGCAATGGAGGCAAAGCCGGGCGACTTTGCGGACTTCGGACGCGTGTTCTACGACGGCGCGGTAAATTACACCTACAGGGCAACGCTCGAGGACGCTGTCGAGACGGCGCGCCTTGAGCTCGGCGACTTCGACGCGACGGTCGTTTCGGTCAAGGTCAACGGCAGCTACGCCGGCTTTGTCGGAATGGACGGCGGACGCTATATCGACCTTGCAAAATACCTTAAGGCGGGCGACAACGAGATAACGCTCCGCGTGTGCGCGAGCCTGCGAAACCTCTACGGTCCTCACGTCGAATATAAGGATCACTCGCCCTACGAGTGGTACTACACCGAGGATCGCGAGTACACCGCGGACGAATACGAATTCAGCCGCTACGGACTCTTCGACGAGCCGACGCTCACCGTATCCGAATAAAAATGCCTTGCACGCTGAGGGTGTGCTTTCGCGGAAAATTAATATGTGACCCCTAAAAATATATAAAAGGAGCTTTCATCAACATGAAAAACACATTCAGAGTGAGGGCGCTGTCCCTCCTCCTCACGGCTGTGATGCTCCTGTCGCTGTGCGCGACGGGCGTTACCGTTTCTGCTGAGGACAAAAATGAGGAGCTTTTCTCCGACGGTACCTTTAAGGTGCTCTTTATCGGAAACAGCGCGTCCGACGACGCGACCGACTCCGGCTATCAGAACGACAGCAAGACCTGGGAGATCATGAAGAACATGGTCGGCGAGGACGTCGGCATTGAGCTTGGTCTGTGCTGGAGCGGCGGAAAGACGCTGGCATGGCACGCGACAGCTGCCGAGCTCGGCTACGAGAGCTATACCTTCATGCTGAACACCGACAATAACTGGCGTTACATCGGAGCAAAGACCTCCGAGTATGCGCTCAAGTACACCGACTGGGATGCTGTCATCCTTCAGCCGTGGGGTCTTGAGGTAACGCGCGGTAAGGCGACCTTCGGCAACGGCGAGCTTGACGGACTTGTAGAGCTTGAGGCGTCTGTGCCCTACATGCTCGACTACGTAAAGAAGAACGCGCCGCAGGCGGACATCTATTACTACCACATCTGGGCAACGACCAAGGAGTATACAAAGCTCGACGCCGAGCGCGAGACCTACGAGAAGATCTGCAAGTACACACGTCTCGCCGAGACCTACAAGGGCACGGAGACCGGCGCGACCTTCACGGGAGTTATCCCCGCGGGCGCGACAGTTCAGGCTCTCCGCGGAACCTACCTCGGTCTGCTTGACGTAAACAACGACGCGGACGTTATCGACCACACCACCGACCCGAACATGGGTATTCAGCGTGACGCCGTACACATGTCCTTCTGCATCGGACGCTACGCTGTCGGTCTTACCTTCGCCGAGGGACTTATCCCCGAGGAGGCAAGAGCCAAGGACTACTTCCTTCCCGACCTTCGCACCTCACAGGTCGCAGGCAGGATGCCCTTTGAGTATCGGAAAATGATCTGCGAGGCGGTCGACGCGGCTTATGCGTCCATGGAGCTTGACAAGAAGTACGAGGTTGCACCTCTCGAGGGCTACGAGAGCTCCCCGATAAGCGAAATTACCGCAAGCCTTGAGGACTACTACTTCGTCGTCCCGAATGCAGCCGATGCCGACGAGCTTGCGAATAACTGGGAGTCGGTGCTCGGCTACGGCAGCATGTACGACATTGTCGGAGACGTTACCGTAAACGGCAGCTTCACTCCCCCCGCAGACGGCGAGTCCGTTGAGCTCAGCGGTAAGGTCAGCTTCCGCCACGGCTACCTCACCGGCAGCGCCGATATCAAGGGCACTGCGCTCGGTAGGGTCAACGTCACCTTCAGGGCAAACGACGGCGGTACGTTCTTCTTCAACGACGAGATCGTCACACCGGGTGCCGACGGTACTGCTTTTAAGTTTAGAGGCGGAGACATTGCGCTCGTCACGGCGATTCCCAATTTCGGCTACAGAGTCAAGAGCTTCAAGGTAAACGGTCAGGAGATCGAGGGCAAGCCTTTCTACATGAACATCGTCTCCGAAAATCTCGAATTTGAGGTGGAGTTTGAGAAGATCGTGCTCCCCTTCAAGGACGTAAAGGCGAAGGCATGGTACTACGACGACGTAATGTACGTTTACGGCAATGAGCTCATGAACGGAACCTTCGAGACCGTCTTCGAGCCCGACACCGCAATGAGCCGAGCAATGCTCGTTACCGTGCTCTGGAGAATGGTGGACTCTCCGGAGCCGGAGGGAGAAGCACCCTTCACCGACCTCAAGTACGACTGGTACCGCGACGCGGTAGCGTGGGCTTACGAGAACGGTATCGTCAACGGTATCACCGAGACGACCTTCGAGCCCGACACGAGCATCACACGTGAGATGACTGCGGCAATATTCTACAGATTCGCCGAGTTCGTCGGCACTGACGTGACAGTCGACGACAGCGTAACGGTAGAGCTTCCCGACTACAATAAGATACGCGAGTACGCGCGCGACGCTGCCCGCTGGGCATATTCTGTCGGACTCATCACCGGAACGAATAACGGCGGCAAGGTCGTCTTCGATCCCCGCGGAAACGCGACACGCGCACAGGTTGCGGCAATGCTCAGACGCTTCTGCACGATGGAATTCTAAAAAAATAAGCGTTATGTCGCGGAGGGAGTACTGCTATTCCCTCCGCGAGGCATAAGCGCGGAAGGCTTTGATATGAACAAACTAAAGATACTTCACGTGCTCACCGATACGAACATCGGCGGTGCGGGCACGCTGCTTGTTAATTACCTGCACTGCTTTGACCGCGAGAGGTACGATATTTCCGTGTGTCTGCCGCGCGGAGCAGAGCTTATCCCGCTCGTCGAGGCGGAGGGCTACCGCGTTATCGAGCTCGAGCACGGACACGACAGGTCGTTCGAGAACGCGGCGCTGCGCGAATACACAAGGCTGTTCCGCCGCGAGAAGCCCGACATCGTACACACGCACTCCGCCTTCTCGGCGAAGCTTGCGGCGTACCTTGCGGGGGTGAGGAGCCGCATCTATACGCGCCACTGCGCCTTCGAGATGCCGCGCCGACTCACCACCTTCCCCGGACGGCAGATAAACGGCTTTATCAACAACACGCTTGCCACGCGCATTGTGGCGGTAGCCGCCGCCGCGCGCGACAACCTCACCGAGACGGGCGTGTCCGAGAAGAAGATAACGGTCATAATTAACGGCGTCATGCCCGTGCGCGAGGCGACACCGGACGAGGTGCGCGCACTCCGCGAGAGCCTTGATATTCCGTCGGACGCGTTCGTGTGCGGCATTCCCGCGCGGCTCGAGGCGTACAAGGGTCACTCGTACCTCATCGACACGCTCGCCGAGGTGAAGAAGACCTGCCCGAAGCTCGTCTGCATATTCATGGGACGCGGAAGCGAGGAGGCGGCGCTGCGCGAGCAGGCACAGCGCGTCGGAGTCGCGGAAAATATCCGCTTCGCGGGCTTTGTGCGCGACCTTGCACCGTATTACGGCATAATGGACCTGAATCTCAATTGCTCCTGGGGCACGGAGACCTCGTCTCTCGCGCTCTCCGAGGGCATGAGCGTCGGCGTTCCGGCAATTGCGACGGACTTCGGCGGAAACCCGTACATGATAACGGACGGCGTGAACGGACTGCTCGTCCCGAAGAAGAATTCGCACGCGATGGCTGAGGCGATAGTGCGCCTTGTCGGCGACCGCGAGCTGCTTGCACGGCTGTCCGACGGCGCACGCGAGCAGTACAGACTGAAGTTCACCGCGGAGGCAATGACAAGAAGTCTCGAGAGGATATACGACGAGGAGGCGGCGCGCATAGGTCACCGCTTCCGATAAGGGCTGCTAAGCAGTGCGAAGCAGTGCTTAGCAGTGCGAAGCAGTACGAAGGCACGGCAGCAAGCCCCGCCGTGCGAGGCGGGGATGGAGGAAACAATGAATATTTTCACGCGAAGCTTTATTTCGGCAGACCTCGGCGCGCCCGGCACGCTCGAGGCGCCGCACCCCGCTCCGCTTTTCAGAAAAAGCTTCAATTTGACGCGAGTGCCGCGTGAGGCGGAGCTTTTTATAACCGGGCTCGGCTTTTACCGCCTGTTCGTAAACGGGCGCGAGCTGACGCGAGGTCTGCTCTCACCGTATATTACAGACCCGGGGCTCATCGTCGCCTTCGACCGCTATGAGCTGTCGGACGTCCTTCGCGAGGACGATAACGTCATCGGCGTCATGCTCGGAGCCGGAACGCGCGCTCCGATATTCAAGGCGCACGGTCAGGACACCTCGGCGTGCCGCGGCGAGGAGCTGCTTGCGCTTCGCCTGACGGCGGACGGCGAGCTGCTTTTTGAGGCGGACGGCAGCTTTCGCGTACACACGTCGCCCATCCTCATGAACGACCTGCGGGTCGGCGAGCATTACGACGCGCGACTCGAGGAGGAGCTTGAGGGCTGGTGTGAGGCGGGCTTCGACGACACCGCCTGGACTGCCGCGCGACGCGCGGATATGCCGCGGGGCGAGCAGAGGCTGTGTACTGCCCCGCCGATAGTCTGCCGCGAGGTGCTGCACCCGGCTGAAATTTGGCGTGAGGACGACGCGTTCGTGTACGACTTCGGCAAGAACGGCGCGGGACTGCTCGTGCTGCACTCACGCTTTGAGCGCGGGAGAAAAATTTCCGTCGAGTTCGGCGAGTACCTGCGCGACGGACGCTTCGAAAACAGTCAGATAACAGGCTTTGCACGGACGGAGACCTACCCGAACGGCAGCCAGAATTACATCTACGTCGCGCGCGGCGGGGAGCGCACGTATAAAACCTCCTTCACCTACCAGGGCTTCCGCTACGCGAGAGTTCACGGAATAACGGAGGAGGAGGCGACGCCGGAGCTGTTCTCCTATGAGCTGATGAGCTCCGAGCTGCGCGAGCGCGGTGACTTCACCTGCTCGGACGACATCTGCGTGAAAATTCAGAAAATGACGCGTGAGGCGACGCTTTCGAATATGCTGCATATTCCGACGGACTGCCCGCACCGCGAGAAGAACGGCTGGACGGCGGACGCTGCACTGTCGGCGCGCCACATGCTGATGAATTTCGAGGCGGAGGGCGTCTTTGAGGAGTGGCTGCACTCCGTCGCTGCGGCAGTATCGCCCGTCGGGGCAATGCCCGGAGTCGTCCCCGGCGCGCCCGGAGTATTCTACGACGCGTGGAACGGTCCCGCGTTGGACGCCGTATTGTGCGAGCTTCCGTATCGGCTGCTCGAGCTTCGCGACAGCACGGTCGGCGCACGGACGGTCGAGAACGCAATGCTGCGTTACGTGGCGTACACGCTGACGCGGCGCGACAGCCGAGGGCTGGTCGCGGTCGGGCTCGGAGACTGGATGCCGCCGCACCGCGGTATCAAGGCGCCGCTCGAATTCACAGACACGGTAATGTGCTGTGACACGGCGCTGAAGGCGGCATTCCTGTACGACAGGCTCGGACGGCGGGAGCTCTCGCGCTTCTGCCTTGACGTTGCACGCGAGTACAGACGTGCGATAAGGGAGCACCTTATCGACACGGAGACCTGCACGGCGGCGGGACGCTGCCAGACGACGCAGGCAATGGCAATTTGCATGGGTATTTATAACGAACGTGAAATGAAGGCCGCGGGGGATGTCCTCGAAGCGCTCGTGGAGGAGACGGGCGGACATTTCGACTGCGGCTGCCTCGGAATGAGGTATATTCTTCGCGCGCTGAGTGCCGTCGGACGGACGGACGCGGCGTACCGTGCGGTAACGGCGGAAACAGGGCCGTCGTATGCCGACATGGTGCGCCGGGGCGACACGACGCTCGCGGAGGACTTTTATCCGGAGGAGTGGGGCGTCAATTCGAGAAACCACCACTTCCTCGGGGACGTGTCGGCATGGTTTACCGACACGGTGTGCGGGCTTCGCGTGTCGCCGGAAACGGAGCACGTGCTGAGAGCCGCGCTGACGGCGGGAGAATTTTCTCACACGGACGGCGCCTCGCGTGTCGATATCGTCCCGCACCTGCCGAGGGCGCTGAGCTATGCCGAGGCGTACCACGAGACGCCCTACGGCAGAGTAAGCGTGCGCCTCGAGCGCGACGGCGGTGACGGACGGCTTATCAATATGAGCGTAAAGGTCGACGGCGAGCTGCACGGCGAGATACACCCGCCGGAGGGCTACCGCTTCGACGGCTGCCGCACAAGAAGACTCGAAAGCATCGAAACCTACGCGATAGCGGAATAATGAAAAAAGCCGCCCGGCTGAGGAGAGCCGAGGCGGCTTTTTTTGCACCCAAGCATACAAAACACAAAAAAGCGTGACGCGTATCGCGAGAGATACGCAACGGCGGCGCGACTTTAAGCTTATCAGCGGTGCGGCAGCGGTGCGTTCGGCACGGCAGGTATAAGCTCACGTGCTTTGAAATTATCGGAGAATTGGCGGAAAAATATAAATTCGCGGTCAATTTTACAAAAGCGCTTGACAGAACGCGCGTTCGGTGATATAATCTTAAACAAGAACAGCGGTTCTGGCGAGTGCAGCCCGTTCCTGCGGCGACAGAGTGTCAGCAGCCCGAAGGCACTGCGCGGGGTTTTCAACATAATATAAGGAAAACGCGCCGCGTCAGGTCGCAGCAGGTCTGCACGCGTCAGCCGACGACAGACGACACAAACAATTCTTCGCCACGACGCACGAATGCTTAAGGCAAATGTAGCCGCTTTGTCAAAAGCTGCGCCCCCGCGTCAGCGAGAATTCCGTATGAAAAAATAAGAGAACAGATGTTTCGACAAGCTTCGACGCCCCGAATGACGTCCGCCAAGCTTAATTCATCATGCGCCCTCGAGCGCCAAGGAGGTATAATGCTTCAACCCTTTCGCGAGGAGACAGTCGCGGCAATATGCTCGCGCTGCGGAGATGCCGTCTTCTCCGGTGACCTTGCCTACGTCATAGGCGAGGATATTCTCTGCCTCGAATGCATCGGCGAATGCGCCGTCATCGCCCGCGCGGAGGACGGCAGCGACTGCGATTTTGCGCCGCGCGACTGAGCGTCAGCCGGAGAAATTCCGACCCGCCGCGCCGCTCTCCGCATGACCGACGCTTCGTATCGTCGCCGACGTGCGGCGTGAAAATTTCGCCACCGCCTCGCCGCCGAGCGAATTCACATTAAATATTACAATCATTTTCCGTGCCGCCTTGGCGGCTGAAAGGAGCAAACCATGAAAAACAAGACAAGATCCGACGCCGCCGCTTCACTTCGCACGCTCGCGGCACGGCGCTGCGCCGCCGAATGCCTCCGCCTTCGCGGGGAAATTGACGCTGCGGAGGCTCTGAAGAGCTCGCTCAACGCTGAGGAGCTTGCACTCTCAAGCCTACATCCCGAGCTGCGTGAGCTGCTTTGCGAGGTCTTCGTCGAAAGAGAGCGCGGCTACATAGAACGTTTGTGCGAGCGCCTTGACTGCACGCCGAGCACGGTCTACCGCCGCTGCCGCGCCGCCCTCGACGAATACGCCGCGCGCCTTTACGGAGGTCTTCGTTAATGATCTCCCCCGATAAGCGCGAGGCTCTGGCGCGCGAGATAGTCTTCGCCGAGCCGCCGCTTTCGATACGCGAGCTGCTTTCCCGCGAGGGCGTCACCGACGCCGAATATGCCGAGCTCCTCAGTGAGCGCTGCTTCACCGAAAGGCTGTCCGAGCTTTCAGCCGTCGCCGCGGAGGCTGAGAGCGCACGCGTTATCCGCTCGCTCGGAGAGCTGTCCAAGAGCGGCGACCCGAAGGTCGTCAGGCTCTATTTCGACCTGCTCGAGGAAAGGCGCTCGCGGCTCGATGAGACCTCCGCGCTTGCCTCTCTTGCGGGGGAGCTGTGGGGTGAGGACGCGTGACGGACTACGTATTCGGCGAAAAGCACCGCAGCTACATGCGCCGCGCGCTGCGCTGCACCTTCAATGTCGCCGAGGGCTCGGTGCGCGCCGGTAAGACCGTCGACAATGTCTTCGTCTTCGCGGCACTGCTCGAGAGCGCGCCCGACAGGCTTCACCTTGCCACAGGCGCCACAGTCGCCGCCGCACGGCTCAATATTGCCGACTGCAACGGGCTCGGGCTCGAAAGACTTTTCGCCGGGCGCTACCGCTGGAGCAGCATCAAGGGCTGCGACTGCATGAGAATTTCAACAGGGACCGGTGAGAAGTGCGTCGTCTTCGCAGGCGGCAAGAACGCCGACGCCTACAAGCGAATTCGCGGTAATTCCTACGGAATGTGGATCGCCACCGAGATAAACCTTCACCACGACTCAATGATAAAGGAGGCGATGAACCGCCAGCTCGCCGCCCGCGGACGCCGCGTCTTCTGGGACATGAACCCCACCTCGCCGAGCGCCGCAGTCTACCGCGATTACCTCGACCTCTACCGCGATAAGGCAGAGAGAGGCGAGCTGCCGCCGCGCTTTTACAATTACGAGCACTTCACCATCCGCGACAACCCTACCGTCAGCGAGGCGCGCCTTCGCGAAATCGAGGCGCAGTACGACACCGGCTCTGTCTGGTACAGACGCGACATTCTCGGCGAGAGATGTGCCGCAGAGGGTCTTGTGTATACCTATTTCGTCGAAAACAGGCACGAGCTGACCCTCGCACGGGACGACATCGACGAGTCGGAGCTGCGCTTTATCACGCTCGGCGTCGACTTTGGCGGGAATCGGTCGAAGAGCGCCTTCGCCGCCTGCGCGCACATGAACGACGGCTCGCTGTGTATCGTCGCCGACGGAGAGCTCGGCGGAGAAAAGGGCGAGATTGACCCCGCGCGGCTGAATGCGGAATTTCTCGCCTTCGTCTCCCGCGTGAGAGAATATTTCCCGAGCACGGCGATACGCTACGCCTTCTGCGACAGCGAGGCACAGTACCTCATAAACGGCCTCCGCCGCGCCGTTCGCGAAGCGGGCGAGCAGCTTGAGCTCGGCGAGTCGAAGAAATGCCCGATACGCGACAGAATAGACTTCGTCATCTCGATGATGGCAAGCGGCCGCTTTAAGGTCTGCCGCGAGTGCGGGGCACTCATTCGCGCGCTCGGCACGGCGCAGTACGACCCCGACAGCCTGCGCGACGTGAGGCTCGACAATTTCACGTCGGATATCGATATACTCGACGCGGCGGAATACTCCTTCGAGCGCTACATGAGAGCGCTTTCGCGAAGGTGAAATACACGAAAGGAATTTATATGGAAAACGCAATACTTGAATACCTCGCGGAAAATTACGGCGCCGTGCCGAGCGCGGCAATGTACGCGAGGATCGCCGAGTGGGACGCCTGGAGGCGCGGCTTTTATAAGCCGTTTCATACCTTCACCGAGGGCAGAGTCGGCGGAGCACCCGTGCGGCGCGAGCTTTACCGACTGAATATGGCGGGCAAGCTGTGCGAGGACTGGGCGAGCCTGCTCTTCGGTGAGAAGACCTACATTCACGCCGCCGACGGGAAAAGTGCCGAGTGGCTGTCGGGCGCGGACGGCGAGCACGGCTTTATCGGCGAGGTGTCCCTCATCAGCCGAAGCTGCGCCCTCGCGGAAAAGGCCTTCGCCCTCGGAACGGGCGCGGCACTGCTCAGACTCGACGGCGCGCGGGTGGAAAACGGAGAGCTTTTGCCGAGCCCCGACGCGACAGTTCGCATTGACACCGCCGACGCGAAATGTATCGTGCCGATCTCGAGCTGCGAGGGGCGCGTCACGGAGGCGGCATTCGTCTCGGAGTCGGTCACGCGCGGCAGAGAAACGGTCTATATCGAGCTGCACAGACTCGAGTCGGACGGGTACGTAATTACGAACGAGTGGCTCGAGAGAGTCGACGGCAGACTTGTGAGGCTGCCGCAGCAGGGCGGCGTCCCCCGAACGATAAGAACGCACTCGCACGTGCCGTTCTTCGCACTTCTCACGCCCGCGGTGACAAATTGCACCGACGAGAGGTGCGGGCTCGGCGAGTCGGTCTTCGCGCAGGCAACGGATTGCCTGAAGGGCGTCGACCTCGCGTTCAATAATTTCTGCCGCGACCTCAAGCTCGGCGGGAAGAAGGTTTTTATAAACCGCGCGCTTGTCGTCCGCGACGAAGCGGGAAATACCTTTACGCCGGACGACGTGGCGCAGCAGCTGTTCATGACTGTCGGCGACAGCGAGCTTGCCGAGGAGACGATGATAAGCGAGCACAACCCGAGCCTGAGAACACAGGAGAACGCGGAGGCGGTGCAGCATCAGCTCGATTACCTGTCGTTTCGGTGCGGGCTCGGCACAAGGCATTACCTGTTCTCCGGCGTGCAGGGAAAGGCGCAGCTCACGGCAACGCAGTACACCGGCGAGCGGCAGGACCTTATCCAGAATACCGCACGCCACCGCCGTGTCGCGGAGCGCTACCTGAAGGACGTCGCACGGGCGGCACTTTTCGCGGCAAGGCATGTCCTCGGACGCGACGTCGAGGAAAGCACACCGCTGCGCGTCAGCTTCGACGACAGCTACTTTATCGATTCGGAGTCGGAGCGCGAGCGCGACCGCGCGGAGGTGGCGGCGGGGCTCATGCTGCCGCACGAATTCAGAATGAAGTGGTTCGGCGAGAGCGAGCAGACGGCGAAGGCGGTGCTTGAAGGAAGGGAGGTGAGAGCGTGACGGGAATAGAGAATATATTCGGCGACGGGCGGCTGAGCTACGAGGAGTTCATAGAGGCGGCGAGAGATGCCGGAATAAGCGTCGGGGGCAACGCCGGGCGCGAGGCGGAGCTGGCAAGACAGCTTGAAGCGGAGCGTGAGCAGCACCGCGAGGAGCTTGCGGGAGTCCGGGCAAAAAGCGCGCTTCGCGAGGAGCTGCTGAGGGGCGGTGCGTACAACCCGACGCTTGCGATAAGAGCGGTCGACCTATCGGACATGACGGGAGACGACGAGCAGCTGAGGAATGCGGCGGCGGAGAAAATAAAGAGGCTGCGCGCAAGCGAGCCGTACCTGTTCCGCGGAGCGGAGGCGTCCGCTGTGACCACGGGACTCACGCACGCCGGAGCAAGGCTCGACGAGGACGACCTCAGCGACAGCGAGTATTACGCAAAAAGAATGGCATCACGCTGAAGCGCCCGAACGCACGCCCCGCAGAAGCCGCCGCGTCAGCGCACAACCTGCGCACCGTGTCCAACCAAAAGCTTTACTCGATTTTTCTCGGGCTTCGTGCTCTTGCATGCAAGAGCACGAAGCTCCCAACGCCTTCACAGGGTGCCGGGGCGTGCCCTGACGTGCGTTCCGCAGAACGCGGAATTCCCCTGCTGCACGAACGGTTAATGCGAAACACCGCCCCGGCGCAGCCGACGTAGGCTTCATACCCCACACAACCCCAAATTACAAAAATCAGAAAGGATAATACCTATGGCAAATTCATTCGTTTCCGTAAAGCAGATCGCGAGAGAGACGCTTCCGCGCCTTATCGACAATCTCGTCTTTCCGAATATCATCTACCGCGATACCGCCCCCGCGGGAGCGGCAAAGCGCGGCGATACCGTCAGCATCCGCCGCCCGGTTAAGCTCACCGCGCAGAGCTTCTCCGACGAGTCGGGCGTTACCGCGCAGAGCATCACCGAGGATACCGTAAACGTTAAGCTCGACTCCATCGCTACCGTCGACGCCGAAATTTCCGCCCTCGAGAGCGCTCTCGACTTCGATTCGCTCACCCGCCTGTTCATCGAGCCCGCTGCCGCGGCTCTCGCCGAGAAAATAAATAACGACGGTCTCGAGCTCTACCGCGATATCCCCTACGTCGCCGGTCAGCCCGGCGTTACTCCCTGCGTGCTCTCCGACTTCGCCGAGGCTGCCTTTATGCTCGACTCCAACCGCGTCCCCACGAATTCACGCTGCGCCGTCTGGAGTCCCGAGGCTACAGCAGGCTTTAAGCAGATACCGACCCTCGTGAACGCGGAAAAATGCGGCAGCACCCGCGCACTCCGCAGCGGCAGCATCGGCGAGGTGTTCGGCATTTCCAATTACATGACCCAGGCGGTGCGTCACCATGAGGTCGGTACGCTCAATGCGACCGGCGGCAGCATCTCCGTCGACGCCGACGTCACCGACTCCGACAGCATTACCCTTAAGGGCACAGCCCTTGCCGGCACGCTCAGACACGGCGACGTGCTCCGCATCGGCAATAAGACCTACACCGTAAAGAGCGATACGGCAGCGTCCGGCGCGAAAATTACCGTCTCCGTCTACCCCGCCGTTACCGCCTCCGAGGGCGAGGAGGTGCTTATATATTCCTCCCACATGGCGAACCTCGTCTTCCACCCGAGCGCGTTTGCCTTCGTGACACGCCCGCTCTCCACCCCCGCCGGCGTCGAAAGCTACGTTACCACCTACAACGGCATTTCCCTCCGCGTCGTCCGCGGCTACGACATGAAATATAAGCGCGAGATGCTGTCAATGGATGTGCTTTATTCCTTCGCGACGCTCTATCCCGAGCTCGCCTGCCGCTTCATGGGCTGATGCCCCCCAGAAAAGGAGAGTGCCGCAATATATGGATACCTTCGGCTACACATATTATAAAAACAGCTACCGCGGCGAGCTCGGTGAGGAGGAATTCACCCGCCTATCGCCCTCGGCGTGCGACGTCGTCTCGCTCCTTGTAGGCTTCGACTGCTCGGAATGCGGCGATGAAAGCATTCTGCGTGCCCTCTGCCTTGAGTGCGACTGCCTCTCGAGGCAGTCGCGCAGCTCGGGCAGGCTCGCGAGAGAAACGCTCGGCGACATGACCGTCGAATACGAGTCCGGCGGCACGTGCGAGGCGTTCGGCTGCGATATTTCGGGTGACGTCGTCGCCGCGCTCACACGCAGCGGATACCTGACGAGGTGGGCGTGATGAGAAGCGAAAAGGGACCGGTCGCCGTTATGATCCCGACCGACGGCGGGAAGGGCTGGGAGACGTACAGAATATACGGCGTGCTAATGTCCGTCAGATACCGCCTTCGCGGCTTCACCGGGGAGCTGTACATGCCGCACGGCAGGTGTCGCGCGGAAAAAACGGACGGCACGCCGTGCGAAATACCGTATATTCCCGTCGGCAGCGCACTGCTCGTCGGCTCGGCGGCACGCCGCGAGACGGACAGCCCGCCGACAGACGCGCTCCGCGTTACCGAAATTCAGACAAGAAACGGCGAGACGGTCGGCTACACAAGGCTGCGCCTCGCCTGAGGAGGTAGTATGGAATATTCACTTCTCACACAGCTCGTCTCGCTGTTTGACGCGGTGACGGACAAGCCCTGCCCCGTCACCGCCTCCCGCGCGCCGACGCTACCCTCGAGCGAGCTGTGCATAAAGCGTGCCGTCCGTGACGGCACGGGCGCGCTTGACGTGAGCTTTACCCTGACGCACAGCTTCCGCGAGCTGTCAGAGGCTGACGCCGAGGCTGCCGTCGGCTACCTCAGCCGCCTGTGCGAGGCAGCTGAGGCAACGCGGCGTGCCCGCGTTATCTCCGTGAGCGGCGTCGAGCACGGTGCGGACGGCGTTACCGCTGTCGTGCGTGCTCGCTTTAATTGCCGCGTGTCCGACGGCGCTCGGCTCACGCTCGGCGGGAGCGCCCTTGCGCTTTGGCTGCTCGGCGTCGAGATAGAATGCCGCGAGCTTATCACCGAGCGGCGATATCTCGAGAACGCCACACCCGTGCGCGAGAGAATAGGCGAGGACGTGACGCTCCGCGTGACAACGGATGCGGCGGGAGGCTCGTCGCTTCGCGAAGCTCTAAAGGAGCGCGCGCATGTCGAATGCACGGCGGGCAGCACACGGCTCTCCGGAGAATTCGTGCTCGAGTCGGTGAAGCTCGGCGAGACGGCGGTGTGTACGCTTCGCTCGTCGGGAGAGGTCACGCTCGACACTGTCGAAGCGAACTCTGAGAAGGGAGACAGACAATGAAAAGAAAAATAACCGTAAGACTGTCGGACGGCACGGACGAGCTTATATTTTCCGAGAGCTCGCCGCTCAGGCTGCTCGAGCACGGGCTCGAGGGCGTGGATTCGCTGCCGCTCGACGTGGAGCTCGAGGAGACCTTTGCCGCCAATGCGGTCTCGACGCGACGGCAGCTGCTCGGAGCGCGGCAGGTAACGCTGTCCTTCGAGATAACGCATTATGCCGATCTCAGAGCAACGCGCGATAAGCTTTCGCGCCTGATGACGCTCGGTCGCGAGCTCGAGCTTGAGGTATGGTACCTCGGACGGCGCCGCACGACAACGCTGCTGCCCTGCCGCGAGGCGAAATATTATTCCCCCGACAACAGCTGCGCCGTGTGCGTGACGCTCGGCTTTGTCGGCGCGAGAGCGTACTTCACCGAGGGGATAACGTATAAGGGCGCCTTCCCCGCCGCGCGCGGCACGTCGTGCTTTCCGCTGACGTTCCTGCCGCACGGCGTGACGCTGTCGCTCTCCGGCTCGAGGATCGCCGCGAATATTTATAACCCCGGCGACACCGACTGCCCGATAGCCTTCACGCTTTTCGCCGACGGGGACGTGAGCGACCCGTCCGTGCTGCTCGGCGATAAAAAGATAACGCTTTTCTGCGAGCTGTCGGCGGGAGAGCGCGTGAAGATAGTTACGGGCTGCGGTCACTGCGAGCTGTCCGCCGTCGGCGCAAGCTACAACGGCTACTCGCGAAAAAGCCGCTTCTTCGCCCTGCCGCCGGGCACGTCGACTGCCGTTATCAATGCAGCCTCCGGCGTCTCGAGACTCCGCGCGGCATACGAGTTCGAGCCGAGATACCTCGGAATATAGGAGGCGGCAATGCAGTTTTATTTTCTGAACAGCACGCTCGCACCCGTCGGCGCCGTAGGTCATGTGCTGCGCGCCGCCGTGAGACGCCGCTTCTTTTCGCCCGGGGAGCTCGAGCTTTTCTGCTCGGCAAGGCAGAGCATTCCGCAGAACAGCGTGTACCTCTACGACGCCGAGCACGACGTGATCGCCGTCCTCGAGAGCTACAGCCGACTGCCCGACGGCACACAGCGCCTGTACGGCAGAAGCGCCGAGTGCCTGCTCGAGCGAAGAATAATCCGCCTGAACGGCTATTACACGGGAAGCGTCGCGGGCGCGCTCGGAATGGTGATGTCAGCCTACGTCACGCAGGCGACCGAGCGGCTCCCCGTGAAGATAGGTAATACCGACGGACTGCCCGTCTCGGCGCAGCTGCGGTATAATTTCAACCGCGTCTCCGATTGGCTCTATACCACCCTCGCGCGCTACGGCGCCTCGTATACCCTGACGGCAGCCGAGCGCGACACGGGCTTCACCTTCGACGTCGTGAAGGGGCAGGACCTCTCACCGAGCGTCTCGGAGAGAGGAATAATCCTTCGCGAGGAGGACGGGGATATCACCGCCGTGCGGCTTTCCGACGACAGCAGAGTCGCACCGAATGTGCTGCTCGTTGTCGGAAACGACGGCAGATACGCGCAGTACCCGCAGTCCTCCGAGCTGCACGGCATCGACCGCCGTGAGGGACTGCTCTCGGCACGTGATATCTACCCGAGCAGCTACAGCACCGACGAGGCATACCTTAACGCATTGCGCGGGCGCGGCGAGGAGCAGCTGTCGCGCTACCGCGAGAGAATAAGCTTCACGGCGGACGGCTCCTGTGGCACCCGACGCTTCGGACGCGATTACAGCCTCGGCGACGAGTGCGAGTGCGTCCTCGCGGGCGGCGAGAAATTAAAGCTGCGTGCCGTGCTCGTCGAGTACCTGTACGGGAACGGAGTCTGCCGAGAGCGAGTCGGCTTCGGCGGAAGCGGCGCGAGAGCCGAGACGGCAGCGTCCGAATAAAGAAAGGAGAGAGATTTCTCATGGATAATGCAAACGAAATTACGCTTTCGGGAGGACCCTACGACTCCACGAAAATCGCGGAAACGGTCAACGGCATCCCCGTCGGAGACAAGCCGCTGACAGCGGCGTTTCTCGCCTCGATGATAGCGTCGCTGATTACGGACGGCGTCGTCGCGTCGCTCGGCGGCGGGCTCGAGTGCGTCCCCGCGGGCGGGCTGAATATTAAGGTGAAAAGCGGCACGGCGTGGGCGCGCGGCTATATGGCACGGCTCGACGCGGACACGAGCTTCGCACTCGTCGCGGGAAATAATTATAACGTGTTCGTCCGACAGAGCTACGCGGAGGGAGAGGCTGTGC
>CAYNHY010000006.1:0-25389 GCA_964397225.1 uncultured Ruminococcus sp. | reverse complement strand
GCATCCCCACGTGTGAAGCCCGGGCTCCTTTTTACTCTCTGTGGGTTTTTATCGCGTGCTGTCGAGCAAAGCAGGGCGTCGTTTTTTTAATCTGTTTTTTCGAAATTATGCTTCGGTGTCGTCGTCGTAGAAGACATTCGCGAGCTCGTCGTCGAATATATCGGCTATATTCTCCCACTCCTCGTCATCCTCGATGGTCTCGAGAATCTCCTCGCCGTCCTCGTCGAGTCCGCACTTGAGGATAACATATTCCTCGGCGGTCTCCTCGCCGTTCTCGTCAACGGGAACGAGCGCCTTATATACTCCGCCCTCATGCTCGAGCGTTCCGAGCAGAGCGAAATTCAGCTCATTGCCGTCGTCGTCGGTGAGAGTGAATATCTCATTGTCGAAGATCTCGTTTTCGGTATTCTCCATTATATGCTTTCCTTTCGTGGCTACTTTCTTTGTCTGTCTATATTTTATAACAAAAATATGCCCTTGTCAAGAGCGAATTTTGACCTCGAGTGCAAATCGCGCGTCAATTTTGCTTTGCGACGGTCTTATACTCGTCGTAGGGCTTGAAATACGGGCAGCCGCGTGAGAAGTCTCCCGACATATATCTGCCGTAATCGTCCTGGTCGAACGCCGCGTGGCATATCTTATCGCCGAGATCCTCCCCGTCGTCCGCGTAGTCGTAATATTCGCACTCCTCGCAGACTCCGCACACTTTACGTGAATTCATAGCTTTTCCCCTTCCGCAAGGCACAGGACCGTGCCGTCATCGAATATTCCGCGAAGCGACGCTCCCGCGCGGGAAAGTCGCTCCGTCTCGCGAAGCGTCTCGCCGTCGAAGCGCTCTCCGGGCACGACGAGCGGTATTCCCGGCGGGTATGCCGTAACATAGCCTGCCGACACTCTGCCGACGGCGCGTCGCAGCGGTATTTTTTCGCTCGTCCGAGCGACGGCGTCGGCAGCGTCCGTCACGCATTCGGGCAGGTGCATCGTCGGAGCGCCTTGCGGCTCGCTGCGTGAGGCGTCGCGCTCCGTCTCGGAAAGCACAGCCTCAAGAGCCGTCTCGAGCCGGCGAAGGCTTGAAACGCTGTCACCGGCGCCCGTCATTGCCACAGCGTAATCCGGCGTCGCCATCTCAAGCTCCACTCCGACGCGGCGCAGGCGACGCATCAGGTCAAAGCCGCCGCGCAGGACCAGCTTCGAGCAGTCGGCTGCGAACACGCCGCTCTCGCGCGAGACGTCAAGCGCCGCGCCGAGCGCGACCAAGCGCCCGTGCGTCTGCACTGCCGCGCGATGCCAGTCGTTCATGCACCGCGCACCGTCCGCGCCTGCGAGAAATCTCACCGCCGCGTCTATCGAGGCGCTGAGAAGGTACGACGGGCTGCTCGTCTGGAACACCGTCATCTGTCGGCACAGCTCGCGTGCCGACACGAGCGAGCCCGAGAGGTGTACGGCGGCAGTCTGCGTGAGCGAGGGCAGCGTTTTATGAAGGCTCTGCACGGCAATATCGGCGCCGAGCGCGGCAGCTCCCGTGCCGAATGCACTGCCGGGCATCAGGTGCGCTCCGTGCGCCTCGTCGACGACGAGCGGCACGCCCGCCGCGTGGCACACCTCCGCTATGCCGGAAATATCGGATATCACGCCCTCGTAGGTGGGGCTTGTGATTATGACCGCGGCGGCGTCCGGTGTCTCGGCGAGTGCCGAGGAGACGTCGCACGGTCGAAGACTTGCCGCCGCACCGAAGGAGGTCATCGGCGGCAAAATATATTTCGCACGGCAGGCGCACAGCTCGAGTGCGTGATACACCGCACGGTGACAGCTTCTCGCGACGAGCACAGTGCGTCCCGTGCGGCAGTGCAGGGCTGCGCGGACGGCAGCAAGCAGCGCGCCCGTGCTGCCGTTCACCGAGAAAATGCATTTTTCGCTGCCCCACAGCTCGGCTGCGAGTCGTTCGGACTCGGCGAAGACGCCGCTCGGTGCATTAAGGTCGTCGAAGGAATCGATCTCGGTTATGTCGAGCGCTCCGCCGAGCGCGGCAAGGTACGGAAAGCTCTCCGTATTCCGCTTGTGCCCCGGCATGTGCATCGGGACGCTGTCGCCCCCGCAATATTCGCGCAGCCGCTCAAAAAGGCTGTCCTTCACCGTTGTCTCCTCCGTTTTCACTCCGTGAAGGGCTTCACGGTGTTAAGCTCAGTTTATGCGGATAAGCTCCATCTGACCGGGAGCAAGCCATATCTCCTGTGCAAGGGCGGGACCGGTGCGATCACCGCGCTCGAAGCAGGACCTCGTCACCGCGCCGTTGTGGTAAACGAACGATGCCTTCTTTACCTTATCCGTAAAGGCAAGAGTAATAGGCGCATCCTCGCGCTGAAGCGTGTTCAGCACAACGAGGTAGTCGTGACCCTCGTCGTCCTTGAAGGTGCTGAGGATAGCCGAGCGTGCGGAGGCACTTTCGACGAATTCGCAGACGCCGGGAACGAAGTAGAAGTATCCGCCGTAGCCTGTGCCGACGCTGTAGGTGTCGATGTGGTGAAGTCTTGCGAAGATCTCCGCGTGGTGAGCATTGAAGCGCTTCTGAACGCGAGCCAGGTCGTCAAAGCGAGTCGTCTTCTTGCCGAACTCGTCGATGGGGGAGGCGTGGTAGTCGCCCGAGATGAGCTTATCGTAGAGTCTGAACCAGACAACAGCCTTCGCTCCGCACGCGACAGCCGTATTGAGCTGCCAACGGAAGTCGTCCTCCGTTGCCGCGCGGAAGCACATGTGCGCGCTCGAAAGCAGCGTCGCCCAGATATCGCTGCCGCACTTCTTTCCCGCCTCGACGAAGCGGCGAAGCGTCTCGAAATACTCGAATATTCCGAGTCCGTCGTAGGACAGCTGAGAATACTGTCCGCAGCCCATAACGCTGCTGCCGGTGTTCTCGGTATAATTGCAGATCCAGTCCTCAAGGCTCTCTCCCGCCTCAACGAGCATGCGCTCGCTTCTCTCGATGCTGCCGAGGTTGATGTATACCGTCCACTCGGGAGCAATCTCCTTGATAAGGCGAACGCCCTCTCTGTATGCGCGGTTCGACTCGCGGCTCGGCTCCTCGCCGACGTACATTCCGACGACTGCGGGGTGGGAGGCGAACTCATCGTGTATCTCGGTAATGAGAGCGCGGTACTCGTCGGCGCCGTTGTAGTAATTGTCAACGTAAGCCTCATTGAACTGGAGGAGCATGTTCATGCCGAGCGAGTGTGCAAGGTCGAGCATCTCGCGGTATGCCGCGCGGTCGTCGCTCTTCCAGCTGAAGCGGGGAGCTACGGGTGTGTTGATGCCGAGCTCTGCCCAATCGTAGAGCCATTCGCTCTTGTAGTTTTCGAAGTCGTTGTAGTTCCAGAAGGAAACCGTAATTTTGTTTGCCATGACTGTATCCTTTCGCGGCTGCACCTGTCGGTGCGAATTTTCGTTTTTACGCCGTCTTTCGGCGACTCAGTGATATTATACCATGGTGCGCCGTCTTTCGCAAGGCGAATTTCTCTTTTTATCCGAGTCTTTCGCCGTCGGCGAATATCCGCTCTTGATTTTTCCGCGGATTTGTGTTATCCTATTATATACCAAAGCATCAGTCTAACTGTAACAGAAAGGATGCACACCGTGAAAAAAGTTATGCTTGTCTTCGGCACACGTCCCGAAGCCATAAAAATGTGTCCCCTCGTCAATGAGCTTAAAGCAAGAAGCTCGCTTGAGACTGTCGTCTGCGTTACCGGTCAGCACCGCCAGATGCTCGACCAGGTCCTCACCGCTTTCTCCGTCACGCCCGACTACGACCTTGCGATAATGAAGTCGGGGCAGACGCTTTTCGATGTTACCGTCAATATTCTCGAGCGCATCAAGGCAGTGCTGGAGGAGGCGCGTCCCGATGTCGTGCTCGTTCACGGCGACACCTCGACGACCTTTGTAACGGCGCTTGCGTGCTTTTACATGCAGATCCCCGTCGGTCACGTCGAGGCGGGGCTTCGCACCTACAATATCTATTCGCCCTTCCCCGAGGAGTTCAACCGTCAGGCTGTCGGCATAGTGTCGGAATATAATTTCGCTCCGACCGAGATGGCGCGTGAGAACCTTATCTCCGAGGGTAAGGCTCCCGAGAAGATATACGTCACCGGAAACACCGCAATCGACGCGCTGAAGACGACCGTTCGCGACGATTACACGCACCCCGAGCTCGAGTGGGCAAAGGGCTCCCGCCTTATCATGATAACGGCGCACCGCCGCGAAAACCTCGGCGAGCCGATGCACAACATGTTCCGCGCGATACGCCGCATTATAGACGAGCACCCCGACGTCAAGGCTATCTACCCGATACACATGAACCCTGTCGTCCGCGCGGCGGCTGAGGCGGAGCTCGGCGGCTGCGACAGAATACGCATCATCGAGCCGCTCGACGTACTCGACTTTCACAATTTCCTCGCTGCAAGCTACATGATACTCACCGACAGCGGCGGAATTCAGGAGGAGGCGCCCTCTCTCGGAAAGCCCGTGCTCGTAATGCGCGACACGACGGAGCGACCGGAGGGAATTGCCGCGGGCACGCTGAAGCTCGTCGGCACGGACGAGAGCGTTATTTACGACAATTTCAAGCTGCTGCTTGAGGACGCGGACGCGTACCGCGCGATGAGCCACGCATCGAATCCCTACGGCGACGGCTTGGCATGCCGCAGAATTGCCGATATTCTCGAGGGAAATACAGTTAACTACTGAGCCAAAGGCGGAGGCGCGGGCGCATGCCCGCTCCCCCGCCGTTTTTTTGTTCGCGAGGCTTGATTTTTCCTCGCTTTGCGGTAAGCTAATACGTATTACGGAGGGGTGCTCGGTTCACGCCTTCATGGAAAAAGCCACCCGAAAAGAGACCCTTCGAGTGGCTTTTTTTCGTCAATGCCGTGGTCGCACCGTACCGTTTTCAGTGAAAATCGCTATCGGCGTCGAAGTCGTCGATGAATTCGCGTGTGCCGACGCGGCGGCGGCTTCGCTCCTCCTCGATCATATCGGACAGCTTCTCCTTTACCTCGCGCGGCAGCTTTATGTGCCGCAGATCAAACTCCGGGGCGGTCTTGTCGCCCGAGCAGCAGTGAATCGTACCAAGCCCGAACAGCCTCTCGCCGAGCGTGCGGCGGAGGGAAATGTCCATTATTCGGTACAGCCTGATCTCCTCCTCATGTCGCGAGAGAAAGCCCGTGTCGATTATGAGCTTCGTCTCGTAAAGAAAGTAGCGCGTGAACGACCACGGAAGCCCGAAGAGCGTTCTCTTTCTGTCGCTCCACACGAGCTCGTTTGAAGTCTCTTTTTCCATTTATGTATCCTCCGTTTGTGCGCCGTACGGCGCTTTTTTTACTTATTTCCCCGACGGGAGGTGAAAAAGCCGCGCAGCAGCTCAAGGCATTCCTCCTCAAGCACGCCGCTCACGACCGTCGGGCGATGACTTGTCGGCAGGGCGGTAACGTCTGTCACCGAGCCGACCGCACCTGCGCGAATATCCGCACAGCCGTACACGACTCGCGGCACTCGCGCAGATATTATCCCGCCCGCGCACATTACGCACGGCTCGAGCGTGACGTACAGCTCGCAGCCCGGCAGACGCCAGCCGCCGAGGCGTCGGCACGCCTCGCCTATCACGGCAAGCTCCGCGTGATAAAGCGCATTTCTCTCGCTCTCGCGACCGTTGAAGTCCGCGGCGATTATTTCGTTTTCACGCACCATCAGCGCGCCGACGGGCACCTCTCCGCGCTCGGCGGCAAGGCGCGCCAGTCGCAGCGCACAGTCCATATAATATTCGTCCCGCAGGCGACGCTCACCCTCTGTCATTGCCGAGACGTCAACCGTCAGCCGAGGCTTACCGCGTCGACTCGCGCGCGGTGCGGGGTACGGGCAATCGGCATAAGAGCGAAGGACCGCCTCGATTGCCGCTCGTCTTTCTTCCGTCATATTCACCTCAAAGCGCCGCCGACGCGACGCAAAGCACAAGATTATATGCCGCATGCACGGCAAATACCGCCGAGGCGGCAAGGCGTTTGCCGCTTTTCTCATCGTCGGAGCGCGAGAAAAGGTCAAGCGACAGGCACGCAAGCAGCACTCCCGCAAGCAGCGCGAGCAGCGCCGACGTTCCGCGATGAAGCACTGCGAACAGCACAGCCGTTACGGCGCACGTCGCGCTTTTCGACACGCCGGCACGGCGAAGGAGCGCAACATACGACACGCGAAAAAGCATCTCCTCACAAAACGGCTTTACAAGCACGGCGACGGTGACACGCGACGGAGTCATCACAGGTTGCTCTCCCCCACCGACGGTGAGTGCGAGCACGGCATTGGCAGCGAGAAGCAGGGTCAATGTCGCGACGCAGTGCAGCACAATGCCTCCGGGCGAGCGCGCGGAGTGCGACACTTCGCGTGTCCCGCACGGCGGGCACTCCTCCGCAGCTCCGTTCTCCTTCTCACCGGACTCGCCTTCACTCTCGAAGACGAGCCCCTCCGTGACACACTCCCCGACAACAAAGCGCCCGCCGACGCGCACGAGCGCCGCAGCTGCAACGCAGGCTGCCGCATAGCCTACCGTATTCGGCGCGCCGAGAAACGAAAAGAGCTCTCCGACGGCAAGAAAGGAGAGAAACGACACGACTGTCACTGCCGTCGCCGCAGTTCGCGAGCTATTCATGCGACTCAACATACGCGTCAAGCAGGTGTGCCGCCACGGCGCAGAAGCGCGCACAGGGACGTGCCTTATAATATTCCTCGGTACGCACGGACGGCGTCGCCGACAGCTTCAGCGAGGCAAGCAGCTCGCGGCAGACTCGGCTTCCGAGGAGCGACGAGAACTCGTCGGTCAGCTCGCGCCCGTCGGAATACAGCGCGCTCTTTGCGACGTTGTCCGAGGGTGCGTAGCCTCCGCGAAGCGCTCCGAGCACCATGAGCATTCCCGTCGCCGCGCCGCAGGTGTCGCGCTGTCCGCACATTCCGGCGCCGAAGGGCGCCGCAAGCTTCAGCGAGGCTTCAAGCTCCATGCCCGTGACATCGGAAAAGGCGGCAAACACAGACTGCGCGCAGTTGTAGCCCGAGAGAAAAAGCTCCTCCGCGCGCTTTTCGTGTGCGCTGATGCGCTGTGGATCGTATGACATATGTATTCCCCCTTAAAAATCTCCGAAAAAAGGTTAAATTTTTCACAAAGGTATTCACTTTGGCGAAAATATATATTATAATAATATTGTACGGTGAAAAGCCGCCGAGGCGGCGGCGCACCACTGATTATATTATACCCTTATGCCCCCGTATTTTCAACACCGAACTTGAATTTTTGCGCCGTCGGCACAATAATTCCGAATATAAACGAGAGAGAACTACAAACTGCCGTGCTCTCGCGGCGGAACGGAGCAGGTCATGGAAGATAAGATCAAAAGAAGAGTCGAGCTTAACGTTGCGGGAATAACGATGTCCCTTGTCACGGACGAGTCCGACGAATTCGTGGCGACAATCGCGCGTCACGTGGACGAGTCGATGACACAGCTGTTGCACGACATAAAGCGCTCTCAGCTTGACGCGGCGATGCTTTGCGCCATCGATTTCTGCGCTGACAAGCTGACAGCGGAAAAGCGCGTTCGCAATCTTGAGGCGCAACTATCGCTTTACGACGTGAATACGCGCCGCCTCAAGGAGGAGATAACACGTCTTCGCACCCGCCTCGGCGAGCTTGAAGGCGACACGTCGGTCAAAAGCGAGCCCTCGGCAGCTCCCGCAGAGCGCCCCCTTGACGCGCAGATGACCATTGAGGAGACCTCTCCCGAGCTTCGCGCCGAAAGTGACGAGGAGTCCCGCGACAGCAAGCTTCGCCTTATCGAGGCTCTTTTGAGGCGTGAAGGTGATAAATAACGCTCACCTGCCGGAGCTCCTTGCCCCCGCCGGCTCTCCCGAGGCGCTTGACGCCGCGATAGAGGCGGGAGCCGACGCCGTTTACTTCGGTGCGGAGCTCTTTTCGAACCGCATGAGAGCGAAAAACTTCACTCACGACGAGCTCACACGTGCCGTTGACCGCTGCGCGCTCTCTGATGTGAGGTCATATATTACGGTGAATACACGGCTTCGCGAGACGGAGCTTGACGAGGCGGTCGCGCTCATGCGCGAGCTGTACCTTGCGGGAGCGTCGGCATTTATCGTGGCGGACGCGGGTCTTGCCGTGCGCGTAAAGCGCGAGCTTCCGGATATCGTGCTTCACGCGAGCACGCAGATGACGGGCGCCTCCTCGCTTGACGCCGCTGCGCTCTCGCGCCTCGGCTTTTCCAGAATGGTATGCCCGCGCGAGCTGTCACGTGAGGAGATATTCTCCCTTGTCAGCCGCTCCCCGATAGAGACCGAAATGTTCGTTCACGGGGCGCACTGCGTTTCCGTGTCGGGGCAGTGCCTTATGAGCTGGGCTATGGGCGGCAGAAGCGGAAATCGCGGCGAATGCGCCCAGCCCTGCCGTCTTCCGTACAGGGTCGACTCCTGCCGCGACTGCTTTTCCCATCCGCTGAGTCTGAAGGACATGACGCTCGCCTCGCATGTACCCGAGCTTATCGAAAGCGGGGTCTGCTCGCTGAAGCTCGAGGGACGGCTGAAGGGCGCGGACTATGTTTACGGAACTGTGCGTATCTGGAGACAGCTGCTTGACGGTGGGCGCGCGGCAACAGCGGACGAGCTGCGGCAGCTCGCCGAGCTTTTTTCGCGTGACGGCTTCACTGACGGCTACTTCACGCGCCGCTACCGCGCAATGAACGGCATTCGCGCCGAGGACGCAAAAAGCGCGACGGTGACGCGCGACGCGCCCGAACGGACGCGACCGATAAAGGCCTCGCTCGATTTCTTCCGCGATGTGCCCTCACGCCTTACGCTTTCCTGCGGCGGCGTCTCGGTTACGGTCGCGGGCGACTCGCCGACGGCGGCAAGAAGCGCGCCGCTCGACAGAGCTGCGCTGCATCGGAGCATGGCACGCCTCGGCGGAAGCGTGTTTTCACTGAGCGATAACGATTTCTCCTGCGAGACGGACGGTGAGTCCTTCATGCCCGTCTCGCGTCTTAATGCGCTGCGCCGACAGGCTCTCGACGCGCTTGAGAGCGCACTGCTCGAGCGCTCGCACAGAAGCCTGCCGACCTCGCGCAGCATTGAACAAAGTGCTGTCGGCGGCACGAGCGACGGCGGAGAGGCAGGTCGCAGTGAGGCGAATGAATATTTCGCCATGCCGCGCCGCACGGCTTCGTTTTTGTCGCTCGAGCGCGTGCCGAAGGAGGCTGCCGAATATTTCGACATGATATTCCTGCCGACAGACGAGGCTCTGCGTGCCGCCGCCTCCGGACGGCTGCCGACGGAAAAGCTCGGGCTGTCGCTGCCGCTGTGGCAGACGGACGCCTCGCTTGAAGCTGCGGCAGATGCGCTACGCCGCTTCTCCGTACTCGGCGGGCGCTGCACACTCGCTCATTTTCCCTCTCAGCTGACACTTTCGCGTGAGGCAGGTCTTACTCCCGTCGCCTCGGAGCGCTTTAACATCACAAACAGCGCGGCAGCCGATGCCGTGCGCGCGCTCGGCGCACAGTACGTTATCCTCTCGCCCGAGCTTCGCGCGGGAGCACTCAGACAGTTCTCACGCACGGCAAATGTCGCCTGCGGCGCCGCCGTTTACGGCAAGCTGACGCTGATGCTGCTCAGACGCTGCATTATGTCCGACAGAAAATGCTCCGGCGTCTGCGGGGGCGACGGCTGTCTGCTGCCCTGTGCGCTTTCCGACAGGCGCGGCACCTCGCTCCCCGTTCTGCCGAGCGGCGAGCGCACCAATATTATACTGAATCCCCACGTGCTGTGGTGCGCCGACACGTCCCTGCCGGACGGGCTTGTAAGCTCGCATTTTATCTTCACGGACGAGAGCGCGGAGGACACGCGCGCGGTGCTCGATGCCTATGAGAGAGCTCTGTCTCCCGAAAAGGCGCACATTCCGTGCTTCAAGCGGCTGTAAAAGCACGGCACGACTCAATTTATCATGAAAGGCTACCTTATGAAAACTCGCTCCTTCTGGCTCAATTTCTTTCTCATTCTTGCGGGCATCGTCCTCGGCACGACCGCGGCGCACTTTGCAAAGGATGTGCCGTTCCTGTCGTGGCTCGCCTTCGGCGAGAGCTTCGGCACCGCCTCTCCCGTGACCGTTGACCTCGGCGTAATGACGCTCACCGTCGGGATATCGATATATATATCCGTCGCGGTGATACTCTTCGTCGCGCTGTCGCTGCTCATGGGCAAATTCATTATCAGAAGGTGAGCCGGCTATGGAAGAAATAAAGCTTATTCTCGCCTCCGCGTCGCCGCGCCGACATGAGCTGCTGTGCGCTGCGGGGCTCCCTCACGAAATTATTGTCTCGGACGCCGACGAGAGCGCCGCGGACACACTTATTTCCGAGCAGTTCGCATCAATGCCGCGTGCTGTGCGCTATGCCGCCGAGGCGTCTCGCCTTAAGGGCTGTGCCGTCGCGCGTCGGCTTTCTCCCGAAGCGGGCGTCAGGTGCTTTGTCATCTCGGCGGACACCGTCGTTTCCGCCGACCTTGAAGAGGTTCTCGGGAAGCCGAGCGGACGCGAGAGCGCTCGCGAAATGCTCAGCTCGCTGTCCGGCAGGAAGCATTACGTCATCGGCGGGCTCACTGTCACTGAGCTCGGCGGGCACGCCGTAACGCGCACGGTCACGACGGAGGTTACCTTCGCCGAGCTCGGAGAAGCGGAGCTCGAGGCGTATCTTTCGACCGACGAGCCCTACGACAAGGCGGGCGCCTACGGAATTCAGGGACGCGGCTCGATGCTTGTCAGCGGGATATGCGGAGATTACGCCAATGTCGTGGGACTGAGCGTATTCACACTGAAAAATATTCTCACCGAGGACTTCGGCGTCGCAGCCGAGAGTCTTATCGGCTGATTGTCATTGCCGCTGCGCGCGGCAGAACGGAGACAGGATGAAATATATAGGAATAGATCTCGGCACTGCCAATACGATAATATACATGAAGGGGCGCGGCATCGTGCTGCGCGAGCCGTCCGTTGTCGCGGTCGAGTCACGCAGCCGCAATGTTGTCGCGGTCGGCAGTGAGGCGAAGCTCATGCTCGGCAAGACGCCGGGCTCCATATCGGCGCTGCGCCCGCTCAAGGACGGCGTAATTGCCGAATTCGATGCGACGGCGGCAATGCTGCGCCATTTCTTCAAGAAGGTCGCGGGACGGACGATAATCAGTCGCCCGCGTGTCATAATCTGCATTCCCTACGGCGTGACCGAGGTGGAAAAGCGCGCGGTCGAGGACGTAACGCTCGAGGCAGGCGCGCAGTCCGTGGCGCTCATCGAGGAGCCGCTTGCCGCCGCTATCGGAAGCGGGCTTCGCGTGGGAGACGCGCGCGGCTCGATGATAGTCGATATCGGAGGCGGAACGACCGAGGTCGCGGTGCTCTCCTACGGCGGCATCGTGCTTTCAACGTCGATACGCGCGGCAGGCGACGAGCTTGATGCGGCGATTTCGGCGTATATCAAGAAAAAATACAACGTTCTCATCGGCGACGTCACGGCGGAATCGCTGAAGAAGAGCATCGGCAGCTGCCATCCCGCCTTCGACCGCGGTGTCGTGGAGGTTCGCGGACGCAATCTCGCGAACGGACTGCCCGCCGTGCTCGGCGTTTCCTCCGCGGACGTGCGCGAGGCGATGACGGAGGGCATCCGCACAATAATAGACGGCATTAAGGCGACGCTCGAGAGCACGCCGCCGGAGCTGTCTGCGGATATATTTGACAAGGGCATCGTCCTGTCGGGCGGCGGAGCACTGCTTCCGGGGCTCGACCAGCTCATTGCTCAATACACGGGCATTCGCACCTTCGTCGCGAAGAACCCGCTCGACTGCGTCGCGCACGGCATCGGCCGCAGCATTGAAAGCGACCAGCTCGGTATAACCTACAGGACCCGCTGAACGGAGACGCGGCGATGAGATCCTTTTTCAAGTCAAAATTTTTCTATGTAATAACGGCGCTGACGCTTGCGGCGGTCATCGTTCCGACCACGCTTTCTCACATGGGCGTGACGGGCGTACTGAAAAACGCGGCGAATGTCGTTATGACGCCGCTTCGTTCTCTCGCGGACGGCGCTGTCGAGAGCCTTGCGGGCTACACCGCGTATCTTACGGAATTCGACCGCCTTCGCGAGGAGAACGAACGCCTTCGCGAGGAGAATGCGCGCCTGCTCGACGACGCCGCCAAAAGCCGCGAGCTTGAGCAGCAGTACGAGTGGATCAGCGAATTCATCGAGCTGAAGCTGCAGCACACGGATTACCGCCTCACAGAGGCGTCGGTGTGCGGTCGCGAGAGCGGTAATTATTCCTCGGTTTTTATGCTCGACGCGGGCAGCACTGCCGGGATCACGAAAAACATGACCGTTATCACCGCAGATGGCGTGCTCGGCTATATTGCCGATGTCGGCTACAACTGGTCGCGCGCGGTATCCCTGCTTGAGAGCTCGTCCGCAATCGGCGTTTACGACGAGCGAAGCGGAGCGCAGGGCGTCCTCTGCGGCGACTTCGAGCTGTCGCGCGAGGGACTGTGCATTATGAGCTACCTTGCGGACGGCGCGGACATTGAGCTTGGCGACAGAATACTCACCGGCGGCTACGGCTCGGTCTACCCGCGCGGGCTTATCGTCGGATATGTGGAATCGGTTGAGACCGATGAGTTCAGCCGCCTGCTCAAGGCATATGTGCGTCCCGCCGCCTTCCGCGACGGAGACCGGAATATTTCAAAGGTGATGATAATAACCGACCATGAAACAACGACAGAGTGAACGCCGCCGTCGCGCGCTCGACGCAGAGGGGCGACTGCGGGCGATGGAGCTGTCAAGGCGAAGCCTTGTCGAGCGCTTCAACGCGTGGCGGCTCGGAATATCGATAGAAGCGGAGTCGGTCCTGAAGGCTGTGCTGCTCGCCGCGCTCACGCTGCTTTACGCACTGCTGCAAACGACGCTGCTTGCACGCTTTCGCCCGTTCGGCGCAATTCCCGATCTGCTCCTGCCCTTCGTGCTGACCGTCGGCACGCTTGAACGCGAGAGGTGGGGCGCGAGCCTCGCGCTTGCTTCCGCCTTCTTCATTGAGGCGATAGGCTCAGGCGTCACGCTGACGCTGCTGCCGCTCGTGTATGTCCCGTGCGCCGTAGCGGCGGGACTGCTCACAACATATTATTTCAGAGACTCGCTTCCCGTGACGGCGTGCTATGTTACGGGTGCGGCACTGCTTCGCGGCGCTGCAAGCCTTGTTACCTCGCTTGTCTGCGTGGCGGATATCACACCGCGCGCGGCGCTGCTCTACACCGTGCTTCCCGAGCTTGCCTCGACGCTGCTCTGCGCGGCGCTGCCGTGCCTGCTCACGCGGGCGCTGCTTCGCCCGTTCCACAAAACGCGCGCCGAGCGCACCGGCGGCAGGTAACGCGAGACTCTTCGCAGCTTTTTCAACCAATCTCTGCGCGATGGCGCAGAACGGAGATTCTTATGCTTATAATTTATATTCTGACGGCGACCGTGCGGCTTTGCCTGCTCGTTTTGCGCCTTGCAATGCTCGCTCGCGCGCTGTTCAGCTTCTTTCCCGCTGAGGACAATGCGTTCACCTCGCTGCTCGCGTTCATTACCGAGCCTGTGATCTACCCGGTGCGCGCGCTGTTCAGCCGCTTCGGCATCGGCGACGACCTGCCGGTCGACGTACCGTTCTTTATCACGTTTATAATACTTTCCGTCATCTCGGCGGCTATCTGACGCCATGGACGAAAGAGAGCTTATACGTTCCCGCGCGGCTGACCTTGCGACGCTTGCCGAGCGGCGGGAATATGAATTTGTTTACAGCGCATTTCTCTCGCCGGCGGAGCAGGCTGAATTTTTCTCCGCCGTTCCCGGTGTGCTGCGCTCACGTCTGTTTTTCTACGGAGGCTGTGCTCTCGCCGAGCGGAGGCGCGCGGTAATTATCCCCTCCTTCGTGCAGTCCGAGGCGCCGCCGGCTGCCGACGCGTTCTCGCGCGAGCGGGAGCGTGTGTTCATTGACGAGCTGTACGAGCTCTTCCCGGACGAAACGCTCGGCTGCATTCCGCTGCACGTTCGCGGCAGCGGCTTTGCAAGGCTGTCGCACAGGGATTACCTCGGCAGCGTGCTCGCGCTCGGAGTGGAGCGCTCGGTGATCGGCGACATTGCCGTAATGTCGGAGCGCGATGCGTTTATCTTCGCCGACGGGAAGCTGGTGCCGTTTCTCGAGGAGCAGCTGCTGTGCGTCGCGCGCGATAAGGTGAGCTGTGCGGCGGAAAGAGTCGGGCGCGACTTCACTGTGCCGAGGCGCTTTGAGGAGATGAATATTGTTGCCGCCGGAACGCGCGTTGACGCCGTCGTCGCCTCTCTTGCGGGGCTTTCGCGCGCGGAGGCGAAAAGGCTTTGCGTCGCTGGTGAGGTGCAGGTCAATCACGTAACGGTGACCGAGGGCGACCGCGAGCTTGCCGTCGGGGACACCGTAGCCGTGCGCTCACACGGAAAATACATTATCGATTCGTTCGGCAGTCTCACACGGAGCGGAAGACTGAGGTTCGGCGTACGACGTTATATCTGACAGCTACAATACGGAAGGAGATGTTATCCTTGGCTCAGAACAAAAGACCGGTATTCACGAAGGCTATGCTCGGCTACACACCGCGCGAGGTCGACCTTTATATCGACCGAATGAACGAGCGCTACTCCGCCGCGCTTGCGGATAATTCGAAGCTGCGGCGGCGGGTCGAGAGCTTGCAGGCGGAGCTGGCGAGAGCGCGCGCCGACGCACGTGCCGCAGAGGGCTCCCGCGACGCCGAGCACCTTCTCGAGCTGATAAAAAACGAGGCAAGCCGCCACCTGGAGACGCTCGGAGACATTATCTCCGCGCCCTCGGCGCAAAGCGCTGTATCGGATGCGTCACGCGGCGCCTCGCACGAGCTTCCCTGCACGGCAGCGGAAATAGATGAGGCGGACGGCTTTGTGCCGCTCGAGGACGACGTGCCCGAGGAGTTAACGGCAGCTTCGCCTGTCGACGCTGCACAATACGCATCCCCAGACACAACAGCTGACGCCGGCGGCGCTGACGAATATACGCCCGAAGACCTCGGCTATGCGGCGCAGCCTGCGGACGACGCGCATCCTGACGACAGGGCAGCTGCCGTGTCCGATGTGTCGCCGGATGCGTCAGACATGGCAGCTGATATTACAGCAAGCACGGAGGACGACGCTTCGGTCGGCGATGATTTATTCTACGACGATGCGCTTGAGCTGTTCACGGAGGAATACGGTCCGCACGAGCTCGACGACGCCTCTATTTTCGCTGCTCCCGATGAAATATTCATCGATACGGACAGAGAGCGCGACAGCGCAGCGGGTATCGACAGCGTCGAGGACTTCAATAATATTAAAAGCAGCGCCGACGGGCTCGGCGGGGACAATTCGGCGAGGCGCGTAGACGCGACAGCAGCGGAGGACGAGGAGAATACTGAGACGGCAGAGGACGCCGCAGTCGAGGCAAGCGCCGCACAGCGCACCGCTTCACTCGATTTTTACACCGACACCGTCGTTCGCGACGGCGAGAGCTTCGACCCGATGACGCTGGCTCACCGTCGGACGCTCACGCGACGCCCGACGCTTGAGGATTTCATGCGCCCGCTCGGCGACGGCGAGAAGCCGACCGGCTCGCGCTGAGGAGGATATATGCCCGTATTTATACTTATCTGCGTCGCAGCCGTAGCGCTCGACCTTCTGACAAAGCACCTGGCTGTGCTCTTTATCAAGCCGCTCGGCAAGATAGTGCTCATCGACGGCGTTTTCAATCTCACGTATGTCGAAAACCGCGGGGCGGCGTTCGGCATTCTCTCAGAGCACCGCTGGGTGTTCATGGCGCTGTCGGTCGTGGCGATAGCTGTAATTTTCATATTCATGTACCTCACAAGGTCGCGCTCGACTGTCCTTTCCCTGTCGCTTTCGCTGATAGCCGCGGGCGGCATCGGAAATATGATCGACCGCGTACGCTTCGGCTATGTCGTTGACTTCATCGACGTCGAGCTCGTGTGGAGCTACGTATTCAATATAGCGGACTGCGCGGTGTGCGTGGGCTGCGGACTGCTTATCGTGTGGCTGATAGCTTCCGAGGCACGCGACTCCAAGCGCGCAGGGCAGGCGGCGGAGGCGAAAATTGCGGAGGCGGCAGCGGGGGACTCTGCGACAGCCTGCGACACTGAAATTTGTGACGCGGCGGACTCGTCGGGTTGCGAAAGCAAATAAAAAAGGAGTCGAGGCTCGTTACGTATCGCGAGCCCGACTCCTTTTTTCGCCCCACAATGCGTGAGGGCTTTATTTCTTTGTAATGCGAAGCAGCTGTGCGTCCTGCGTTATTCTGACTCTGCCGAGGTCGGGGTGTCCGGTCTCGTCAGCCGTGCCGACGCCGCTTGTCTCGCCGAGCGTCCAGCTGAAGCTCTCGCCCGCGTCAAGCCTGAAGCGCTGCGCGCGGCGTATGAGCACTGCCGCCTCAGCCTCCGTCGGAAGCGTAACTCTCGTCTTCCACTCATCGGCTCTGAGCAGCCACAGGCGCATTGTGAGCTCGTCCTCGGTATCGCTCAGCGTCTCCCAGTGGAAGAAGCCGTTCACCTGACCGCTCTCGGGCGCGTGCTCGGGGTCAGCCCACGGGTTGACGTCGTCCGTCGTCGCGTCGGTGAATACGGGGTACGCGTCGCACTTTCTCATGCTGCGTGCGGGGATGCTGTGGATAAGATCGTTATACTGCTCCATAACGCTGTCGTTGTTCTCGTGACCGAAGGGTCCCCAGAAGCCATGGAACGCGTAGCGCTTGTTGTGCATTCCCTCATAAAGTCTCTCATGCTCGACCGACCACATGTCCGTCTGCGAGGAATAGTCGACGACGACCGGCGGGTCGGGAATTTTGAAGCCCTCGGGTGCCTCGCCGAGAAGGCAGCAGCGCTCCGCTGCGTGACGCGTTCCCGCGGGAACGTTTACCTTGATGGCAGCGAATAGGTCTCCACGGCAAAGCGCGATACCGAGCGCGCCCGTGCCTCCCATCGAGTTTCCGACGGCGTAAACTCTGTCGGTATCTATATTGTAGCTTTTGATAATGTGCTCGACTGTGGCAATGCAGCGGCGCTCCACGGGCTGCGGCGTGATGCCGGCGCGAGAGCGATCCCAGTTCTCGTCATTGACGTTGATGCCGCCCCACCACCAGTCGTTCTTCTCGTTAGCGCGGCAGTCGAGGATAAGGCTGAACATGTCGTCGGGCGTGTGATAGATGTCGTGGTCTCCCTCGGTCATCGTGCAGCGCACAGTGGAAAACAGGTCGTGTCCCGCGGAATGGAATACGACGTCGAGCGGGTAGGCTTTCTTCTCGTCGTAATCGCGGGGGTAGATGAGCGCGAAGGAGTCGGTCTGATCCTCGGCATAGCCCCACTCGGGCTCGGTGTTGTGACAGAAAAAGTCGATTCTCCGTCCGCAGACGAAAGCATGGTTTTGTACGTTCATAACATATCTCCAGTCTCCGCGCGAGGGCGGAAAAATTCAGCTTACGGGCGTTTCACGCCGTATAATATGATATCACAAAACGCGCCGTTTGTAAAGGGGGAAGAAGCACGGGCGACCGGCGTGATTTGAGTAGCAGAAAAATAGCACAATATATATTGACAAATGTCCAAAAGCATATTGACAAATGCATTTCGTTACCGAATATATGCCTTACCGAATCCCGAATGCAGTCCGTCTTTCGATAGAATAAGCATTAACAAAAAGCATCTATAGATATTCCAAGCCTAACGTCATGTTTTATAAGATATCAGCGATTTATAGGAGGATACTATGAAAAAGGTATTGGCATTCGTTCTTTCGCTTGCGCTTCTCGGCGCTTCTCTTGCCGTTACGGCTTCGGCTCACAGGCTTGAGTATATAGATTATTCGCGGGATGCTGTCGCGTCGCGCTTTGAGATTGAAAGGATGACCTACGAGACTCAAAAGCAGGAGCCGAGCTGCCCGCCTGCCACGGTCACCGCGACCGAGGACAACGCGGAAATGCTCGAGCGCATTTGCGGCAGCATAGTCGGCGGCAGGGGTCGTGTCCTTAGAGGACAGAGTCGAGTCCGAGCTTTGCGACGGAGCAGCTACCGATAGGCTGACGATACACTACAGCGACGGTCGGGAGGACTTTAAGCTCCCCGTTTGGAACAGCTACCTGTACAGACCGCTTTTCAGGGCGCTTCGCTTCGAGGACGGCGTGCTCGAAAGTGCTCTCGCGTTTGACTCCCCGCAGCTTGAATTTATATTTTTTCCGATGCTCATCGGACAAAAAAGGAGGCTCGCGCCTCCTTTTTCAGCGCCCGCTTTAGCGGGCGCCGAGGCATGAGGACTTGCACGCGTCGCAGTCATCTCTCCGCGTTCCGCCGCGCACAGCAGTCTCTCCGAGAGAGAAACCCGTCGTCGGCAGAGAAAAAACGCAGCTGATTTGACATTCGCGCCGCTTAATGGCGTCGAAGGGTTGATTTTTATGTTGAATTATGCTATACTGATTAAAACAAAATCCGAAAAAGGCGGTATTTTATGACTTCACGGCGTCGCTTGACCAAGCTTATCCATATCGCAATACTGATCTTCTGCGCTCTGCTCTTCGCGCTTTCTTCAATTAATACAAATATCTGGTTCGACGAGTGCTACTCCGTCGCCGCCGTTTCGAATAACGCTTCCGACATGGTCGGCGCGCTCACCGACGACGTGCATCCCTTTCTTTATTACTTCCTGCTGAAGGCGGTGCATGCGCTCACGGGCGGCTCGATAATTGCAATGCGCCTTTTCTCCGCGCTTGGAATGTGGCTGCTTTGCCTGACGGGCTACACGCATGTCAGACGCTATGTCTCCGAGCCGATGGGGCTGTTTTTCTCTCTTTTCTGCGCGCTTTCCCCCGCCTCGATAAAATACGCGGGCGAGCTTCGCATGTACTCCTACGGCGCGCTGTTTGTGTTTCTTGCGGCGTTCTACGCCTACCTCACCCTGCGTGACTGCACGCATCGCTCCTTTCCCGTGCTGTTTACCGTCTTCTCGGTGTGCGCGGCTTACTCGCATTACTATGGGCTGGTCTCCGTCTGCGTGATAAACGCCTTCTTCATTGTCGGCGCGATAATCAAAAAGGTGCGCGTCCGTCGCGTGCTTGTCTGCTGCATGGCAGAGCTTGCGCTTTATATCCCCGGCTTTGCCGTGTTCCTTATTCAAAGCACGCGTGTCGCGAGCGGCGACTACTGGATCCGCGTTAAATACCCCGACGTGCTGCTTCAGACCTTCAGCTACATATTCACGGGCGGAGACAGCCCGTGGGACTGCTATATGAGCAATGCCTCCTACATCCTTGTCTGCGTTACGGGCTGCCTTCTCTGCGCCATGTCGATAGCGGCTCTCGTGTGCGGCGTTCGTCGCTCGCGACGCTCGAGCTGCATGGGCGAGGCTTCGGGTGCGGCATTGAGCGACGGCAAGGAGACAGCTGACAGGGCTAACGTTACCGCAGGTGAGCTCGACGTCGCGCAGGTAATTGACACCGAGGACGAAAGCAAGGCAAGCGACGCTGTTGCCGCGCGCTTTGCCGCGCTTGCCTTCGGCGTGTTCTGCGGAGTTGTCGGCGCGGGGCTTGCCGTTTCAGTATTCAAGGAATTCTACTACGTTCGCTACACGATGCTCTGCCACGGGCTTCTGCTTGCTCTTTACGCCTATGCCGCAACGCGTGTGCGCCGCAGCTCGCTGCTCGGTGCGCTGTGCGGCGTGCTGTGTGCCTCGTGCGTCACAGTCTGCGCGCCCTTCCTTAATGCCGCGCACAACGGTGACTTCGCCCGCGAGAGCGCTGTGCTGGCTTCGGAATTCACCGAGGACGACGCGCTGCTCTTTGGGAACATCACTCCCGGCGCCGTGCTCTCCTACATGGTCGAGCCGCGCGGCGAGGTCTACTTTGTAAACGACAAAATAGACGCCTACCCGCGCGCGTACACTGCCTTTTCGCACAGCTTTGAAACCGTGCCCGCAGTCGGTGAGCTCTCGCTCAAGCAGCACCGCCGCGTGTTCATTCTCTCCGAGAATGCAGAGGGAGAGCCGGGCGACGGCGCTCTTGTCGCCGCGTTTGAGCATTGCTTCCCGAGCGCACGCCGCTGCGGCGAGCTCTCGCTCGAGATCCTCTACCGACACAACAGCTTTCGCCTTGTTATATTCGAATTTGACAGCTGAGGATGCATTATGGATAAGATAACGGTGGTCGTTCCGTGCTTCAACGAGGAAGCCGTGATACCGACCTTTTATAAGGAAATCAAGTCTATCGGCAAGCAGCTTGCCGACCGTGCCGAAATTAAGCTGCTGTTCGTCGACGACGGCTCGCGCGACAGCACGGCTGAGCTGCTTGACGCGCTGTGCTGCGCGGACAGCAGCGTCGGATACCTCTCCTTCTCCCGAAACTTCGGTAAGGAGGCGGCGCTCCTTGCGGGACTTCGTGCCGCGGACGGCGATTTCGTCGCGGTAATGGATGCCGACATGCAGGACCCGCCCGAATATCTGCTTGAAATGTACCGACGGCTCAACGACGACCCGTCGCTCGACTGTGTTGCCGCACGTCGCACGTCACGCGCGGGCGAGCCGCCGCTTCGCTCCTTCTTCGCACGGCGCTTTTACAAGCTTATCAACCGCTTCTCGGAGACGGAGATCACCGACGGCGCACGCGACTTCCGCCTGATGAGGCGCGAAATGGCGGACGCCGTGATATCGCTCGGCGAGAGCTGCCGCTTCAGCAAGGGTCTCTTCAGCTGGGTCGGCTTCAACACGGGCTGGATCGAATTCGAGAACACCTGCCGCGCGGCAGGCGACACGAAGTGGTCATTCTTAGGTCTGTTCGGCTACGCGCTCGAGGGAATAATGGCGTTCACGACGGCACCGCTCTGTCTGCCGTTCATTGCCGCCGTTATCGGCGGGCTTTTGACGCTCACGACGGCAATTCTGGCTGCCGCCCTAAGTCTCACGGAGACATGGCGGGCGTTCTTCGCGCTGTGCTCCGTAATTTGCCTTACCTTCACGCTCACGATGTCCGCCGTCGGCGTGCTCGGGGGCTACACCGCAAAGCTCTACCGCGAGGTCAAGGCGCGCCCGCTTTACATTGTCAAGCACTCGCGCGCGTGTGACTGCAATGCGGCTTCACCGCGCGACGGCGAGCCGACGGGCTCTCCCAAGGCAAACTGAACAGCGCTATACTTAAAGGCTTCGCTCTCGCTCGGGCGGAGCCTTTGCTTTTTGACGCGTTGCGCGCAATAGCTATTCTTCGGGTCGCGGCGCGACGCCTTTGAATTTGACAATTTCGTCAATGGCGGCGGGCGATTTTCATATTCTATTGACTTCCGCTTGCACTGTGTGGTATAATTACCTAAGAATAATTATATCCGCGCGGCGCGTGCCGCAAGAAAGGATCATCATCATGAGCAAGATCAGAGTAACAATTTGGAACGAGTACAGACACGAGAAGTCCAATCCCGACGTTGCCGCAATTTACCCCAAGGGTATCCACGGCTGCATCGGTGACTTCCTCAGCGAGTGCGACGACATCGAGGTTCGCCTTGCATGCCTCGACGACCCCGATCACGGTATCCCGAACGAGGTCCTCGACAACACTGATGTTCTTATGTGGTGGGGTCACATGCACCACGACAAGGTAAGCGACGAGAGAGTTGCTTACATCAGACAGAGAGTTTACGACGGAATGGGCTTCATCGCCTGCCACTCCGCTCACCACTCCAAGCCCTTCAAGGCTATCGTCGGCGCAACCGGTAACCTCTCCTGGGGCGACGAGTACCACGAGATCGTATGGAACCTCAAGCCGTCTCATCCCATCGCTGCGGGCGTTCCCGATCACTTCGAGCTCGAGAGCGAGGAGCTTTACGCAGAGCCCTTCTACATTCCGAATCCCGACGATCTCGTATTCGGCGCATGGTACCCGACAGGTCACATCTTCCGCGCAGGCTGCACCTTCACTCGCGGTCTCGGTAAGATATTCTACTTCCAGCCCGGTCACGAGACCTGCCGCTCCTTCCACGACAAGAACGTTCAGCGCATTCTGAAGAACGCTGTTCACTGGGCAGCTCCCAACGAGTTCGGCTACGAGCACACCAACGAGTGCCCCTACATCAAGCCCATCGTTTAATATTATGTCGGCTATAGAGACTCTGCCGACCGGCGGCGAGACGGTCCGTCTCCGCATTGAGTCGGTGATCTACAGCGGGACTGCGGGGGACTCCCCCGCGGTCTCCGCAGACAGCCGCGTCGACGCAGCAGGCGACGCCGCGGCTGAATTTGCCGCTGACGACACCTTCCCGCGTGACATTGAAGAGGCGGCGCTTGCCGCAATGGACGCGCAGGCGACAGTCGACGACGGTCCGCTCCGAACGGAGCTTGTAACGGAGGGTAAATATTCCTTCGCGAGTGGGCGAATTACCTTGACCTATGACGAAAGCGAGCTGCTTCAGGCTCCGGGCACGCTCACAAGCATAACCTTTAAGAAAAATGAGCCGAAGCTAATCGCGATCGTCCGCACGGGCGTGCTTGACGGAATGCTCGTCTTAGAGGAGGGTCGCCGACACATCTGCGAATACAATGTCGGCTTTATGAAGCTGCCCGTAACGCTGTATGCCTCACGCGTACACAACACCGTCTCGCGCGGTCGCGGCACCCTTGAGCTCGAGTACACCGTCGAAATGAACGGCGGCGCGGCACAGCGGGCTCGAATGAAGATAACCGTCGGCGGCGACGAGCCTGCCGATGCCTGACGGAGGCTGTTATGAGATTTTCTGTTTTTAACGGCTTTTACACCTATTCTCTCAAGGAGACGGTACCCTTTTTCACGACACTTGCCGTGGCGATAATCATCGCTGCGCTTATATACGACTACCTCAGACGGCGCATCGCGCACCGTATTATTACCGCTCTGAACGATGTCGGCGCCCATGCTCCGAGCTCGGCGATGTCGGCGTCGCGCCTTTATGAAATTCTCGGTTCTGCCGCACACTTCGGGCGCTACATGCTTCGACGTGACGGCGCGCTTCGCCGCTATGTCAGGGCTGCAAAGACGGACGCGGGTGCGGCATATTATATTCCGCAGACAGACGGGGCACACGCCGTGGGCGCTGATGCAGCCGAGGAAGGCGTGCATCTTCCGGCTTCCCTTCGCGGCGGAGGCGAGCACTCGGTACGCTCGCTCATATTCTCGATCGTGCTGCTTATCGTCGCGGCGGAGCTGTTCATTCGCTTCTTCCCGACGCTTTACGAATACATTATCGGCAACTCGCGGAATCTGTTTTCTTAATTTTACATTTACCCGGAGGAACAAGTGATGCATTCCTACAAGGTCAAAAGGCGTATGAGCTTCCCGCAGCTGATGCTTACTCTGGCGGCTGTCGCCGCGCTGCTGCTGGTCGTCGCCGTTATAATTGCATATTTCTGCGGCGTAAGGTACACGACCTCGACGCGCGACGACGGGGTCAAGGTTCGTTTCTTCGGCACAGTCGACTCGGACGGTCACCCGAAATCGGGAATGATCAGCTACTCTGACGGACTCAGCGGAAAAATCGAGAGCGACGGTTCCGTTGTATATTCGTCGGGCGACGTATATACGGGAGAGCTTGACAAAATGCTGAAAAACGGCAACGGGCGGCTCGTCTGCGCGAACGGCGACACCTACGAGGGTCACTTCAAGAATGACATTATCGACGGTGTCGGCGTGCTGAATGCCTCGGGCGACAGCTACGAGGGCTCCTTCAAGGACGGCAAATTCGACGGCGAGGGCGTCTACACCTCGGCGAACGGTGATGTTTACACCGGGCACTTCACGGCGGGAAAGAGAGACGGAACGGGTCGTCTCGAATACTCGAACGGCGACAGCTACGAGGGCACGTATTCGGGCAATCTCAAGAACGGACAGGGTACTTACTCCTGGGCGAACGGCGACACCTACACGGGCGCATATGTCAATGATGTTCGCGAGGGGCACGGCACGTACACCTGGGCAAACGGCGAGACGTACACCGGCGAGTGGCAGGACAATTACATGAACGGCGAGGGCACGTTCTCGTGGCCGTCAGGACGTGTGTACACAGGTCACTTTGAAAACGGAGTAATTGTCCGCACGGACGGAGATGAGAACGCAAAAAGCACTGACACGGCAGCTCCCGCTGCGTGACGTTTGCTTTATATCAGAAAAATAAGGCGCAGGCTTTGTCCTGCGTCTTTTGATTTTGCCTATGCGGCGAGTCTGTCACGCTGTCGTATGGTGGCGCTGCTTCTTCGGTGTATCGGTCACACGGATCCTTCGCCCAGCGCGGCTGCCACGCTGTCGTGCGGTTGCTATCACCCGTGCTTTGCCTTGCTCTACCGTTGTGTGACGTCTTGTCGGTTTCACTGACGTGTGGCTTCTGCTTTGCTCAAAGGCGTGTCGGCTGCTTTACCTCTCAGACGCGTCGGCTCAATATAAAAAGCACCCGCAGCTCGAGCTGCGGGTGCTTTTCGGTCGTTGTGTGAAGCTTTGGTAAAAAGCTTACTCGGAAATAGCTGTTGTATCAACAAGCTTGATAAGAGCCATCTCTGCTGCGTCTCCGCGGCGAGGTCCGAGCTTGTAGATCTGGGTGTAACCACCGTTTCTGTCAGCATACTTGGGAGCGAGGTCGTCGAATACCTTTCTTACTACATCCTTCTTGGTGATGTATGCGAAGGCCTGACGGCGGCTTGCAAGTGTGTTTGTCTTTCCGAGGGTAATCATCTTTTCGGCCATAGCGCGAACCTCCTTCGCGCGGGTAAGTGTTGTCTCGATCGAGCCGTTCTCGAGGAGATATGTTACCATTCCGCGAAGCATAGCGTTTCTGTGCGCTGTCTTTCTGCCGAGTTTTCTGGTACCGGGCATGTGCATGTCCTCCTTTTCGCTAAAGTTTTTCCATACGATACGTCAAGTTACGTATCACTCATCCTCGTGCTTGAGCTCGAGTCCGAGGGACTCAAGCTTCAGGATGACCTCTTCAAGCGACTTCTTACCGAGGTTTCTGACCTTCATCATGTCATCCTCGGTGCGGTTGATAAGATCCTCAACCGTGTCGATGCCCGCACGCTTTAAGCAGTTGAAGCTGCGTACAGACATGTCAAGCTCCTCAATGGTCATCTCAAGGACCTTTTCCTTGATGGTCTCTTCACGTTCTACCATGATCTCCGCATTCTTTGCCTCGTCCGACAGGTCGACGAACAAGTTGAGATGCTCGTTGAGTATCTTGGCTGCGAGAGAAATCGCTTCCTTGGC
>CAYNHY010000005.1:0-26085 GCA_964397225.1 uncultured Ruminococcus sp. | reverse complement strand
TCATGAACCTTATCGCCGCCGAGGCGAAGGCATGGCAGGGCTACGTGCCCGATCCGGAGAGCGAATATATTGCGCTCGGTGCGAAGTACCTTTATTATAACGGCACCGTGGTGTCCGGCGGACTCGGCACGGAGCTTGACGAGAGCGGTACATATCCCGCGCTTCGCGCCTTTAGGGACGCCGACGCCGCGGCAAGAACCTATCTTCCCGCAGAAACGGTAGGTGTCAGTCTAAGCGCCGTTGGACACAGCATAAAGGCTTATCCGATAGCTAAGGTCTCTTACTACCTTGAGGGCACCGCGGACGGCACGGTCTCGGCTTATCTGTACAGCGCAGGAGAGTCTGTCGGCAGTGCGAAGGTGCTCACAAGCGACGAGAAGGACGGCTGTGTTACCGTGACGCTTGACCTGTCGGAGCTGATTGCGGCATGCACGGATATCGACAACACAGCTGCGCTCAAGCAGCTCCTGTTTGAGCCCTTTGCACCTTCGGACTCAGACAACGCGCGCTTTGGTCTGCGCTATGTCGTATTCCTTAAGACCCGTGAGGCGGCAGACGCCTTTAAGGAGACTGAGCTTGACGATTACCTTAAGAATTATTATCTTTACTCTCCCGTGAGTGTCAAGACGGCGACCGACGCTGTCCTTGACGAGTATGACGAGCTGCTTGCGAGTCGCATTAAGGAAATACGCGCCTCCGAGTCCGAGCTGACCCCCGAGCAGATAACCGCAGCCGGCGGCGAGTGCTACTATGTTTCGAGCATTAACGGCGATGACTCGAACGACGGAAGATCTCCCGACAGACCGTGGCGCTCGCTCGATAAGCTGTGGGAGCCCTTCGCGGGCGGTCGCTTTACGCGCTCCGTGGCGAAGGTGGGAGACGGCGTCTTCTTCGAACGCGGCAGCGTTTGGTATCCCGAGAAATACATGAACATGAGAATGCAGACGCTTACCGTGTCGAGAGGCGTTTCCTACGGAGCATACGGCGAGGGCGCAAAGCCTCTCTTCACGGGCGCACTCGACTTCGGCGGAGGCTGCGGAAGCTGGAATGCCACACAGTGGGATAATATTTACGTGCTCGACGAGATCGACGGTAACAGCGATTTTTCCGGCGAGCATGCCGATATCGGAAATATGATCTTCAACGGCGGCGAGGCGGTCGGCCTTCATATTCGCCCGAGCGACAAAAAAGACCCCTTCGGTGAGGGGAAGACGACATCTACCGACATGATAATGTGCAACGGCTACGAATATTTCGAGGTTAAGCCGCGCTCCTGTGAGAATGTCGGAACGGCACTTCAAAACGATCTCGAATTCTTCCATGATTGGAAGGCGGGTAAGCTTTATCTGTACTGCGAGGGAGGAGCTCCCGCAGAGCGCTTTGACAGCATTATCTGCTCGCGCAAGGCGACCTGCATTTACGGTGACGGGGATGCCGACAATGTTCGCCTTGACAATATTGCGGCGCTTTACTCGACCTACGGACTTATAGATGTGAATGGTGACAATATCGAGATCTCAAACTGTGAGGCGGGATATTCGTCGGGCGGAGACTCGTCTGTCGACGGAAGCATCGGAGGCTACGGCGCATTCAACGGCTATGTTATCAGAAATTGCTACAGCCACGATATCGGAGACGGCGCGGTGACGCATCAGGCAGGAGATAGCCCCAATCGAGCTTTGAATATCGAGAACATCACTTATGAAGATAACGTATTTGTCGCGTGCGGCATCGGCGTTGAGGTTTGGAACAACGTCTCCGAGCTTGACGAAAACGGCTATTCGAAGGATAAGCTCAAAAACATAACCGTAAAAGGCAATATCATCGCCTACACGGGCTACGGACTCACTCAGGTGCAGGGTGTCGAGCTCACCGTCGGTGCGGTGCTTGACTCGAGCATGTATGCCGAGTGCGAGAGCTGCGTCGTAAAGGATAATATATTCATGCACTGCAACGGAAGCGTGCTTCGCGCATATATTTCATCGGATGCACAGCAGCGCGGCTGGGATATGCAGGGCAACATATATATCTTCAATTCCGACACGACGGATATAACGTACATGTACGAGACTATGCCGTATACGTTAAATCACCTTATGTATAAGCGTCACAGAATATCCGTGCCCTACAGCGAGAGATATATCAAGTACTACGGTGCTCTCGGTGTTTGCGAATACGGAGAATTCTACATTTACAGCGGCCTTGACGAGGCACAGCAGCGCGGCAGCTTCTTTACGACAGGCTACTACGTCGAGCGTGGCGAGATGCCCCGATAACGCCGGGCGTAAGAAAAAACGTAAACTTAACAAGTTTTGTATTGCATTTTTGCGAAAATGTGGTATACTTATTATACGGGCAGGAGTTGTCCGGCGAATTTGATTTTATCCCGTCATGTACGGTGAAAGGAGAACACTATGAACAACAATTGCGAGAACAAGAAAGCCTCTGACGGTCTTCGTGCGCTGTTTATCATCGTAGGTGCCGTTGTAACCATCGGCGGTATAATCGCGCTCCTCTACAGCCTCTTCAAGAAGTATTTTAAGATCACCTTCGAGACAGGCTCCGACGATTGCTGTGACTGCTTCGGCGAGGACTGCGACTGCGAGCCCGTTTGCTACTGCGGCTGCGACGACGAGACAGACGCAGACGAAGAGCTCTGATCGCGACAGCATAAAAAAGACGGCTTTGCCCCGAGACGACAGCCAAGCGCCCGTCTCGGGGCCTTTTTGCGCTTTGAGGCGCGGCGGCTTTTCGCTCAATTTACATCAGACTCGCCGACACTCATTGACAAGTCGTGCTTTTGCTGATATAATATTTGTGTATGATAATTATTCCGAGAGGGTCGAAACCGATGAAAAGAACAGCTCTTGCAGACAGGAAGCTCCCCGATTACACAAAGGGAGAGGAAATATTCAATATGGTCACGCATATCGTGGGCGGCGCATTCGGGGTCGCGTATCTTGCGCTGTGCGTTATCTTCGCCGCGCTTGGCGGCAATGTGTGGGGCGTGGTCGGCGGAGCGGTATACGGCGCGTCGGTCACGGCACTCTTTACGATGTCGAGCGTGTACCACGGTGTCGTTCCGCCGACGGCAAAGAAGGTGCTCCAGGTCATCGACCACTGCACGATATACTTCATGATAGCCGGAACATATACCCCGTACACGCTGTGTACGCTTCGCAGGATAAGTCCCGCACTCGGCTGGACTGTGTTCGGTATAGTGTGGGGAATTGCGGCGCTCGCCGTTACGCTCACGGCTATCGACCTTAAGAAGTACCGCGTGTTCTCGATGATATGCTACCTCGGCATGGGCTGGTGCATAATATTTACCGCAGTGCCGCTGTTCCGCGAGCTCGGCTTTTGGGGCTCGTTCCTCCTTGTTTCAGGAGGAGTACTTTACACCATAGGTGCGGTGCTCTACGGACTCGGCAAGAAGAAAAGATATATTCATTCGATATTCCACATATTCGTAGTGCTTGCAAGCGTGCTGCATTTTTTCAGTATATTCTTCTATGTCATTTGACGAAAGGCTTCGTGAGGCGGTGTTTTCCTTCGCTGCCTGTCACGCGGCGCTGAAGCAGCCGTTTGTGACGGATGCCGCGATAGGATATTATCTGACACAGCTTATGCGCTGTGCGGGGGAGGGCTATGCATGTGCCGTTCTGCTTGACCGCGAAAGACGCCATATCGCGACAGTTACACTGAAGCGCGGAGGAATATCCGCAGACGAGCCGATGCTCGAGCTGCTTTGCCGTGAATGTGAGCGGAGCGGTGCCGCGTATCTTGCAGTGGCTCACTGCCACGCAGACGGCGAGCTCAGACCGTCCCGAGCGGATATTTCTTCAACCGCGAGAATAAAGGAGCGCCTTGAGGACGGAGAATGCACCTTCCTTGACCATTTCATAGTTGCGAAAAACAGCTACATTACGGTGCTCGACGGCAAAGCTTGCCGTAAATACGCAGAGAATGAGGAGATGCCTTGATGCTTGAGATAAAAACAGACTCGGATAAAAAAACAGCCGCACTCGGCGCGGCGCTTGCCGAATATCTGATGTCGACGGGTAAGACGCGCGCTTTTGTCCGCCTTGACGGAGACCTCGGCGCCGGGAAGACGGTATTCGCCTCCGGGATGGCGTCCGTGCTCTCGCCCGGCAGCCGCGTGAAGAGCCCGACGTATACGATAGTGAACGAATATATGAAGGGCACGCTTCCGCTTTACCACTTTGATTTTTACCGCATAGGAGACCCCGACGAGCTTTACGGCATCGGCTTTGAGGATTACCTTGACGGAGGTATCTGCGTCGGAGAGTGGTGCGAGAAGATCGGCGAGCTCGTTCCGAGCGACGCTGTTTGTATAGAAATATTGAAGAGTGGCGAGAGTGAAAGATGCATTCGCTCAAGCGTTGACTTTATGAAGGACGGAAAGGAGCAGCAGAATGTGGACTCTCGGCTTTGATACGGTTTCATCCGTTGTGAGCGCAGCTGTGCTGCGTGACGGCGTGCCGACGTGCTCGTACACAGCCTCTGCCGCCACAACGCACAGCACAACATTGCTTCCGGCAATCGAGAAGCTGCTATCGGCGGCTTCCATAAAGGCACGTGAGCTTGATCTGATATGCTTTTCTGCGGGACCCGGCTCGTTTACGGGCGTGCGTATCGGCTGCGCTGCGGCAAAGGGACTTGCGGCACCGTTTGATATACCCTGCGTAGGTGTTTCCTCACTTCGTGCAATGGCGGAGTCCTTCGGTCGCATCAAATGCGCCGTTTGCCCGGCTCTCAATGCACGCCGCGGCAATGTGTACACGGCACTCTTCGTTTCGGACGGAGAGGGAAATATCACGGCTCTCACGGCGGAAGACCTCGTCCCTGCGGCAGCTGTTCCGAAGGCGGTGGCTGAAGCACTTCGACACCATTCTCTTGAGGGACTTACGGTGTATGCGCCCGGAGATATGGCAGCCGAGCTTGCCCTGCTGCCACGTGAGTCGGGAGAGGTTGCGCTTTCGCTCCCTCCCGAGGGGCTTCTTGTGCCGAGCGGAATAGGTGTTGCGCTTGCGGGAATACGCGAATTTAATGCCTGCGCCTCGCGCGAGCTTTTCGATGAGAGTCGGCAGCAGCCGATCTATCTCAGAAAGCCTCAGGCAGAGCGCGAAAGAGAAGAAAAGCTTAGAAACAGCCGCGAGAACGGCTGAGAATAATAGGTCTATGAAAGGACGCAATAATCATGAGCACTAACAACAAAATCACGGTAGCACTTGCGGCAGATCACGCGGGATATCCGCTGAAGGAGGCACTTATTCGCCACCTTTCCGCGCGCGACATCGATTGCATCGATTGCGGAACAAACAGCACGGAGAGCTGCGATTATCCGCAGTACGCGGTATCGGGCTGTAGTAAGGTACTTGACCACGACGCAGACCTCACGATACTTTGCTGCGGCACCGGAATCGGCATGAGCATCGCCGCAAATAAGCTTCGCGGAATTCGCGCGGCATGCTGCTCCGATGTATTCAGCGCAAAATTCACCCGCGCGCACAATAATGCGAACGTTCTCTGCCTCGGCGCACGTGTTGTCGGCGAAGGTCTTGCATGCGAGCTTGCCGATGCGTTTATCGATACCGATTTCGAGGGTGGAAAGCATCTTCGCCGTGTTGAGATGATATCCGAGCTCGAGAAGTGACAGCCCCCGCGCGTCGGCTATTGACAAAATCCGACACGAGGAGTATAATAATCTAAAGCACCAAAGCGATACATACGAAAGGACAGATAGTCATGTCAAAAATTCTTGTTGAAACCTCCGCACGCCACGTGCATCTCAGCGCACAGGATATCGAAACACTTTTCGGTGCAGGCGCAACTCTTACAGAGAAGAAGCCCCTCTCTCAGCCCGGTCAGTTCGCATGTGAGGAGAGAGTAACACTCGTCGGTCCCAAGAAGTCCATCGCGAATGTTATCATTCTCGGACCCGCACGTCCCGCAACACAGGTTGAGCTTTCGCTCACAGACGCACGTACACTCGGCGTTTCCGCTCCCGTTCGTGAGTCCGGCGACATTGCAGGCTCTGCTGCATGTAAGATAGTCGGCCCCGCAGGTGAGGTCGAGCTTGACTGTGGAGTTATCGCGGCAAAGCGTCACATCCACCTTACTCCCGAGGCTGCCGAGGAGTTCGGCGTTGAGGATAAGCAGATCGTTTCCGTAAAGATCGATTCAAACGACAGAAGCACCGTCTTCGGCGACGTTGTCGTAAGAGTCAGCCCCAAGTTTGCTCCCGCAATGCACATCGATACCGACGAGGCAAACGCCGCTTGCGCCTTTGGCGAGTGCTACGGCGAGATAATCAAGTAATTTACCGAAGACCGAAAAGCGTCCCGCGAGGCTTTACGCAGGACGCTTTTGCTTTTGAGCATTTAACAGAGAAAAATCAAGCCGACTCAGCCGTATGGCACGGGTCGGCTTTTTTTCTTGCACGGAAGTAAGTTAACAGAGATCTGTCGGCACCTCGAGCCTTTGAGCAGTGTAACGGTATTTCCGAAGCCCGTGGCATGTCCTGAGAGGCGCTTTTTCATCCGACGCGTGGTAAAAAGTGCAAGGCGGAATACCGCGAGGCACTGCTTCATAAGCTTCATAAAACACCGTGGAGGGCTGCCGTGGAAAACAAGAAGAATTTTTTCGCAAGTGCGGCACTGCTTGCCGTGTCCAATATGCTCCTGCGCTGCGTCGCGATAAGCTTTAATGCATATGTTTCGGCGAAGGTGGGCAGCGAAAGCATGGGGCTTTTTTCGCTCGTCATGAGCGTGTACGGCTTTGCCGTGACGCTTGCCTGCTCGGGAGTGAATCTTGCTGCGGTGCGGCTGACGGCGGAAAAAACGGCACGCCTTGAGGAGCACGGCGCCGACAGCGCGTCATATAAAAGCGCGGTGAGAGCGGCGGCTCGTTCCTGCACTCTCTACAGCATGCTGTTCGGCGCCGGGACGGCTGCGCTGCTATACGCACTGTCGGCTCCGATCGGAGAATATCTGCTCGGCGACGCGCGCTGTGTGCCGTCGCTTCGCGTGCTTGCCGTCAGCCTCCCCGCAATAGCACTCAGCTCCGCGCTGTCCGGGTGCTTTACGTCGCTGAGAAAGGTCTACAAGAACGCAATAGTCTCGGTAAGTGAGCAATTAATAAAAATATGCATAATCTGCACATGCCTGTCGGCACTGTTGCCGAGGGCTGAGGAGCCGGTCGGCTTCGCATGCCTTGCGACAGTCGGCGGGGGTGCGCTTGCCGAGGGTGTGTCCCTTATATTAAACGCTTTGCTTTACTTGGCTGACAGCAAGAGACCTGTCGGCGCGCGCAGAAGTGACCGGCACAGTGAGGCAGAGTCGGTTCCGCTCAGAGAGACGGCAGCTCTTGCGCTTCCGGTGGCTGTCGGCTCGTATGCAAGGCAGGGTCTGTCGACGGCAGAGCATTTGCTGCTTCCGAGAGGGCTTCAAAAAAGCGGGCTGACGCAGTCCGCGGCGCTGTCGGCTGTGGGCGAGCTACAGGGAATGGCATTCCCGCTGATACTGTTTCCCTCGTCTCTGCTTGCATCGGCTGCGGGGCTTTTGATACCGGAGCTTGCGAGGCTTTGCGAGCTCGGAAGATACCGTGAGAGGGAGAAGGTCGTGTCCTGCCTGATGTCGGCAAGTCTTGCCTTCTCGGTCGGCTGCGCGTCGCTTTTCTGCTTTTTCGGTCGTGACATAGGCTTTGCCGTGTACGGCTCGGAGAAGGTTGGACAAATGCTGTGTGCCGTCGCGCCACTCATTCCGATAATGTACACCGACATGGCGGTCGATTGCGTGCTGAAGGGGACAGGGCTTCAGCTCGAGTGCATGAGAGTTAATATTATCGACGCAGCGTCGAGCCTTACACTTGTGGCAGTCTTGGTCCCGCTTTTCGGATTACGCGGATATATCGCGTCGGTGTATTTCTGCGAGATATTAAACTTTCTTCTAAGTCTACGACTGCTGAGACGTGTCACGCATATTTCCGCTGTCAGAGCACGGCAGGTCGGTGTGCCACTGCTTTTGGCTCTTGTGTCTTTTGCAGGCGCGCGGGTGCTTTGCCGGCAGCACGGTGGGCAGGGAGTGTACGGCGCGGCGATGTTTGCATCGTTGTACACGGCACTTGCGGTAATATACGGGCTTGCAGGAGCGCGCAGGCAAAAAAACACTGCGAATATTCAAAAATAATGTTGAAATTTACACCGTCGGATAGTATAATATTTAATAGATGAAATTACCGCTTGAAAGCCGTGGCGTGCCGTGATAAAATGAAGCATAAACGAAAATGCGGCAGGTACATAATCATGGATAAAGCTATAATATACACCGATTTCTTTCTCAGTGAGGTGCATCGGGCAATGTGGATGTATCTTCTGTTTTCGACACTTCGGCTTTTTGGTACGGTATGCCTTATGCACGCCTGTCCGAGCCTTGCGCTCGGATATTATAACCGAATCCCGGAAATGCTCGAGCATCTTCTGGCGGGCTGTGCCGTGACAGTGGCGCTCGGTGCGGCCTTTCAGTATTTTTCGGCATTTGATACGGATTTTTGATAAAGGGGGGAGCACCGTGACGGAGGAAATACAAATTTTTGCCGAGCGGCTTGAGTCACGCGGCATCGACAGAATGCTGCACAGCGCGGACACGGTAGCCGTCGCTCTGTCGGGAGGAGCCGACTCGAGTCTTTTGCTCTGCCTTTTGAAGGAATACCTGGCGGACGGCAGAACACGCCTTGTCGCCTGCCACCTAAATCACATGATACGCGGCGAGGAGGCGTATCGCGACGAGGAGTTCTCACGTCGGCTTTGCGAGCACCACGACGTCCCATTTTACCTGAAGCGCGTCGATATTCCGTCGCTTGTAGGAAACGGCGTCGGAGTCGAGGAGACGGCTCGGCGCGAAAGATATGCCTTCTTTGACGAGCTTACGAGCTCGCTCGGAGGTCGCGTGCTTGTCGCCACGGCTCACAATGCGGACGACAATTTCGAAACGGTGCTGTTCAATCTCGTGCGTGGCACCGGTGGCGTGGGACTTTGCGGGATACCGCCGATACGCGACGGAAAATACATCCGTCCGCTTTTGGACTACACCTCCGAGGAGATACGTGCAGAGGCGGCGCGTCTCGGTATCGAATATGTCGTCGACAGCACCAATCTTTCAACGGATTACACGCGAAACAAGCTGCGGCATCTCGTCATACCGCACCTGCGTGAGCTGAATCCGAGCGCATGCCGCGCCGTGCTTCGAATGAGCGACAGCTTAAGGCGCGACGAGGCTCATTTCAAGCGCGAGCTTGACGCAGTCATGTCACAGGTGAGCCCCGGCGGCGCGCTGCCACTCGAGCTGCTGTTAAGCCTCGACTCGGCAATGCTGCCACGTGCGCTGGTCGCACTTCACGAAAAATTTGCGCCGAGCGGTGCCCCCTCGCTTGAGAGCATTCACCTGCGCGAGGCGGAGCGTCTGCTTCGCGATAGTACGGGGGATTTTGAGCTCTCGGTGCCCGGCGGGGTATCGTTTTTCTGCCGAGGCGGCAGCTGCTTTTTTTCATCGGGAGACGAAAAAGCGTGCGAAGCGGACACGTCGGTAACGCCGCTGCGCCTTGATGAGCCGATACGCAAGAACGGATATATTATCCTCGCGACAGAGCAAAAAGCGGCACTCAAGACGACCGAATATGAGAATATTTACAATTTATCAATACACGCGCAAGTTAAATTTGATACAATAAAAGATAAGCTTGAAGTCAGAACAAGGAATGAAGGCGACGCCTACCGCTTCGGCGGGATGACAAGGCGACTGAAAAGGCTTTTTTCCGACAGACATATCCCACAGGACGAGCGTGCCCGACTGCCGATAATATGCGACTCGGGCGGCATACTTTGGGTTCCGTCCTTCCCGGTTCGCGACGGCGCACGTCCGACGGCGAAGGAGAGAGCGCTGAACCTTTTTTGTATCAGGGAAGAGTCCGCGCGGGACATTTCCGAGCTGCTTGGGCTGACAAAATAATTTCAGATTAAATGGAGAGCAATATGACAGATACAGTTCGCACACTTGAGAGCGGAATTGACAGAGTACTTGTCTCCGCAGACGAAATAAATGAGATACTCGACCGCATAGCGGCAGAGATAGACAGCGATTACGCCGAAAAGAATCTTCTGCTTTTGGGCATACTTAAAGGAAGCGTGGTCTTTATGGGAGACCTTATGAAAAAGCTTAAGAGCCCGCTTGAGATCGATTTTATGAAGGTGTCGTCCTACGGTGCCGGAACGACGTCGTCCGGCAGGATAAATATTATCCTCGACCTGCATCGCAGCGACCTTTCCGAGAAGGATATAGTTGTGGTGGAGGATATAATCGACAGCGGACGCACGCTTTCCTACCTTGTCGAATATCTTACGCTGAACGGCGCACGCAGTGTTCGCACCTGCACGCTCCTCGACAAGCCCTCGAGAAGGACTGTTGACTTCGTTCCCGACTACGTCGGACGCGAGATACCCGACGAGTTTGTTGTCGGCTACGGACTCGATTACGATGAGCAGTACAGAGCGCTCCCGTACGTCGGCGTGCTCAAGCGCGAGGTATACGAGAACTGAAAGTGAAAATTATCTCCCGAAAGGAAACGGTCTAACAATAAATGAAAAAAAGCCTGAAAAATGCCTTGATTTACATTATATTCTTCGCTCTCATCATCGTCGCGACGACATCGATATGGGATCTCATCCCGAGCGAGGATATCGGCTACAGCGACATCTGCAAGTATTTTGAAACCGAGCAGGTCAAGCGCTTTGAGGTTGATTCCTCGAACAACCTTGAGCTTGTGCTGTACCACAGCGAGAACGGCAAGGAAAGCGAGAAGCTTGTACAGTATAAGCTCCGCGACCTTGACATGTTCCGCGAGGATCTCGGTGAGCTTATAACCGATCAGTACGAGCGCGGAATTATCGAGTCGTATGACTACCCTGCGCCTACAGAGATACCCGCATGGGTGTCGTTTGTCCCGTATATACTTCTTATCGTCGCTCTTGTCGCAGTATGGATATACTTCATGAAGCAGGCGTCGGGCGGTGCGGGCTCGAGAATGGGCTCGGTCGGACGCGCAAAGGCGAAGCTTATCACAGCCGATAAGACGAAGGTCTATTTTAAGGACGTAGCGGGCGCCGACGAGGAAAAGGCGGAGCTTGAGGAGATAGTCGAATTTCTCCGCGATCCGTCGCCCTTTACGAAGCTCGGTGCGAAAATTCCGCACGGCGTGCTCCTGATGGGCCCTCCCGGAACAGGTAAAACGCTCCTTGCAAAGGCGGTAGCCGGCGAGGCGGGCGTTCCGTTTTATTCGATCTCCGGCTCTGATTTTGTCGAAATGTATGTGGGAGTCGGAGCCTCGCGCGTGCGCGACCTGTTTGACACCGCACGTAAGAATCCCGCGGCTATAATATTTATTGACGAGATAGACGCCGTCGGACGCCACAGAGGCGCAGGTCTCGGAGGCGGACACGATGAACGTGAGCAGACGCTCAACCAGCTTCTCGTTGAGATGGACGGCTTCGGCTCGAGCGAGGGAATAATCGTTATCGCGGCGACGAACCGCCCCGATATTCTCGATCCCGCGCTTCTCCGTCCGGGACGCTTTGACAGGCAGATAACCGTAAATTACCCGGATATCAAGGGACGCGAGGAGATACTTCACGTTCACGCGAGAAACAAGCATTTTGAGGAGGACGTCGACTTTGTCCGTGTCGCGCAGACAACCGCGGGCTTCACGGGCGCCGACCTTTCGAATCTTCTCAACGAGGCGGCACTTCTTGCGGCGCGCAAGGGTAAGTCGCTCATCGGCATGAACGATATCGAGGAGGCATCCACAAAGATAATCGTCGGCATGCCGAAGAAGAACCACCGCATCAAGGAGGATGAAAAGCGCAAGACGGCATATCACGAGGCAGGTCACGCAATTATCGCACATGTGCTGCCGTCGCTTGATCCTGTTCGTCAGATATCCATCATCCCGAGCGGGCGTGCGCTCGGCTACACACTTAATCCCCCGACAGAGGACAAATACAGCGTCTACAAGAACGGTTTGAAGGACGAGATCTGCGAGCTGCTCGGAGGACGTGTTGCCGAAAAGATAATTTTCGACGACATCTCCGGCGGCGCATCGAACGATATCGAGCGCGCGACGTCAATTGCCAAGAATATGGTAATGAAGCTTGGAATGAGCGATGAGCTCGGTCCGATACTTTACGGAAGTCAGCATTCAAACGACGAGGTGTTCCTCGGACGCGACTTCAACAACGAGAAGAACTACTCCGAGGAGACGGCGGCACAGATCGACCGCGAGATAAAGAAGATAATTGTCGAGGCATACGAGCGCACGGAGGAAATACTCCGCGCGAACATCGACAAGCTTCACTTTATTGCGGAATACCTTGTACGCAGCGAGGTCATGGAGCAGGCGCAGTTTGAGCGTGCTATGAATGAGGACGTTACCTTCGAGGAGCTTGAGGCGATGGTAGCAGAGAAGCGCCGTCGCAGTGATGAGGAGAACCGCATTCGCGCCGAGCACATCAAAGCCGAGGAGGAGCGCCGCGAGGCAGAGCGCGCCGCCGCACAGGCAAAGCAGCAAAAGCGAGACATTGCAAAGCACGACCGCGAATTTTCCGAGCAATCCGACCTTATGAACGATCCGCGCAACGGAAACGGCGGGGACGACGGTCAAATCAAGTAATATGAAAAGGGCACCCGGCGGGTGCTCTTTTGCTTTTGAGACGAGCCTGAAATGAAAAAAGGTATTTATTATTGGTGAAAAATGTGGTATAATATTAAGTAAGGGAAATATCACCCGCAGTCGGGCGATATTTCACGAGGGCATGTGCCCTCGACGCGGCGGGAGCCGATTATTTCGGTAGGAGGACGGCTATGAGCTTTTCGGACATTTTGAAGAAGACAGCGGACGCATTGGCATTGCCGAAGCACACGACCGCCGTAATACTTGCCGCGGGAAGCGGTGAACGCTTTTCGCGCGACTCTCGCACTCCGTCGACTGAAAAAAAACAGTTTGTGAGCGTTCTCGGCAAGCCTGTGCTTCTTCGCACAGCCGAGACCTTCGAGTCCTCGCGTCTTATAAATGACATAATCGTTGTTACCTCGTCCGAGGACATCGACCGCTGCCGCGAGCTGCTGACACCTACCGTGTCGAAGCTGCGCTGCATTGTCGCGGGCGGTGCTTCTCGGCAGGAATCCGCAATGGCAGGGCTTGAGGCGGCAGACCCGAGGACGGACTACATCGCCGTACACGACGCGGCGCGGTGCCTTATAACGGTCGATATTATCGAAAAAACCGTCCGTGAGGCATACCGCACGGGAGCAGCGGCGGCAGCCGAGCGCGCTGTCGACACAGTGAAATACGCGACGCCCGACGAGTGCATCGAAAGCACTATAGACCGCGAGCACGTGTGGCTTGTCAAGACACCGCAGGTGTTTAAGGCGAATATTTACCGCGCCTCGCTGTACACAGCCTTTCGCGACGGCGCTGCCGTAACGGATGACTGCATGGCGGCCGAGCGCGCAGGCTTCAAAATACGTCTGGTCGACTGCGGACACGAAAATATTAAGCTTACCTATGCTGTCGACCTTGTGACGGCGGAGGCGATACTTCGCTACAGGCAGGACAGCCTCGGAGGAATTAAATGAGAATCGGACACGGCTACGACGCGCACCGAGTCGAGGAGGGAAAGCCCCTTGTGCTCGGCGGCGTAAGCATTGAATGCGACTTCGGTCTTCGCGCACATTCCGACGGAGATGTGCTCATACACGCACTTGCGGATGCTGTGCTCGGAGCGGCGGGGCTTCGCGACATCGGTTATTATTTCCCCGATAATTCGGAGAAGACACTGAATATGGATAGCCGCGAGATCCTACGCTTTGCGGTAAAGTGCGCGCGAGAGCGCGGCTTTGAGCTTGAATATGCCGACTGCACCCTTGTGGCGCAGAAGCCTAAGCTGGCACCTTATATCGATGAGATAAGAACGTCACTCGCGCGCGAGCTCGGTGTCGGGAGCGACAGAGTGAATGTAAAGGCCACGACGGAAGAAAAAATGGGCTTTACCGGGCGCATGGAGGGAATTGCCGCTCACGCGCTTTGCTTACTCAGCGAATAATCAGCGGGAGGTGCCGACGACACCTCCCTTTATATTAAGCGAAGCGGTGACGGCAGCCGCACACATCCGTTTTGTTTGACTTCCTGCCGTTTGCCGACCTCGCGTGTACGGTTTTATGAGCCGAAGCTCAATTACAGAATATGCCGCCTCGCCACATTTGTGAAGCGGCATCCGGTGAGGTGCGCGACGGCAAAGAGAGTCTTTTCGCGCGAGCTGCGCGGATATCCAAAAGAACCGACGCATTAAAGCCGTTGGCACAGACATTTCGTAAAATACATTTTTTCGCCTGCCGCCCGTGTGAGGCGAAACAACTGTCGGAGGAAATATGAATAACAGTATCAGTATAGCACCGTCGCTCCTTGCATGCGACTTTCTCCAGCTTGAAAGCGAGCTCAGGTCCGCGCTCGCAGCCGGGGTCGACATGTTCCATGCCGACGTAATGGACGGAGTATATGTCCCGAATATCAGCTTCGGCTTTGATATAATCAAGAGTGTAGCGTCTGTCAGCACCGTTCCGATAGATGCACACCTGATGATAAAGCGCCCTCAGAATTACATAGATGTTCTCAAGGCTGCGGGAGCCGCATCGGTCACGGTGCATTCCGACTTTGACGAGCCGCACCTTGTGCGTGCGACGCTTGAGAAGATAAAGGACGCGGGAATGAACGCGGGTATCGCGCTTCGCCCCGTCTTCGGCGCGGAGATTTTTGAGGAATATGCGGATATTTGCGACCTGTTCCTCGTTATGACGGTCGAGCCGGGCTTCGGTGGGCAGAGCTTCATGGCTGACATGCTCCCGAAGATCGAGGCGGCACGGAACATTGCAGAGCGCGCTTCGCACAGCATAACGCTTCAGGTCGACGGCGGAATATCCGAAAAGACCATCGGCGAATGTGCCCGTGCGGGAGCTGATTGCTTTGTTATCGGAAGCGCCTTCTTCGGAAAGAGTGACAGAGCGGCGGCTGTTGAGTCGTTCAGAGCGGCAGCGCGCTGACAGGTACAGACAAATCTCGGCATCAGGAAAGGAGCAACAAAGTTATGATTACCGATATCAGAGCATTGACTGCGGAAATTAAGGACCTGCTTGAAGAGAAGGATTACAGAAAGCTCAAAAGCATAATGAGCGAGCTTGAGCCTGCCGACGCTGCCGAAATTCTTGACTCCGTCCCCGAGGATCTGATCCCTCTTTTGTTCAGAATACTGCCGAAGGAGTTCGCGGCGGAATGCTTCGTTGAGATGGACAGCGATCACCAGATGATGCTTATCTCCGCCTTCAGCGACAGTGAGCTTACCTACGTTATCGACAATCTGTTTGTCGACGACACGGTCGATATTCTCGACGAGATGCCCGCCAATGTTGTAAAGCGTGTGCTGAATCACGCCGACCCCGAAAAGCGCAAGACGATAAATCAGATTCTCGCATATCCGAAGGACAGCGCGGGAGCCTGCATGACGACGGAATTTGTCGAGCTGAAGGCGGATATGACGGCTGATGTTGTCTTCAAGATGATAAAACGAACGGGTCTCGATAAGGAAACTATATACACCTGCTACGTCACCGACGATCATAGAAAGCTCATCGGTGTCGTCACGGTCAAGGACTTTCTTACAACGCAGAATGAGGATGCGACGGTAGGCGAGCTCATGGAGACTCAGCCGATAAGCATCAGTACGACAGAGGACGAGGCGACCGCAGCAAAGATGCTGTCAAAATACGATTTTCTCGCGCTTCCCGTTGTCGATAACGAAAACCGCCTTGTCGGAATCGTTACCTACGATGATGCTATGGACATCATCGAGAGCGAGGATACTGAGGACATGGAGATGATGGCGGCTATCACGCCGACCGACAAGCCGTATCTCAGAACCGGTGTTTTCGAGACGTGGTGGGCTCGAATTCCCTGGCTGCTGCTTCTTATGTTCTCAGCTACCTTTACAAGTAAGATACTTCAGCATTTTGAGGACGCACTCGCGGCGGAGACTGCGCTAATCGCGTTTATACCGATGCTCATGGGCACTGGAGGAAACGCGGGAGGTCAGGTCTCGGTCACGATAATTCGCGGACTCAGCCTCGGAGAGATATATCTCGGCGATATATTCAGGGTGCTCTGGAAGGAGCTGCGCGTGGCAGTGCTTTGCGGCGTGACGCTTGCGGTCATGAACTTCGGCAAGATGCTGCTTGTGGATGACGTCACGGTTACAATAGCGGCTGTCGTATCGATAACGGTCGTGATAGCGGTCGTTATAGCAAAGCTTGTCGGCGGTATCCTCCCGATACTTGTCAAGCGTCTCGGACTCGACCCTGCCGTCATGGCAAGCCCCTTTATTACAACGATAGTCGACGCGCTGACAACGCTTGTGTATTTCAAGATAGCGGCGGCTGTCATCGGACTGTAGCTAAAAAAGTTTACCTGCCGTATTTGAAAAGCACGCGGCAGGCATGTATAATATAATATGTGCGTATATTGCATTGGAGCCGTATAACGGCGGAAAGAGGTATTAAATGACACTTTGGGACGATATCCAGCGCAGCGTATCGGACGCTGTGGAATTTACCGCAAAAAAAACATCGTATCTTACGGGCACAGCAAAGCTCAAGTACAACGTTCACATCACAGAGCAGAAGCTTGACAGATGCTTTGCCGAGATCGGCAGACTTTTCTACGATTCTCAGAAGGAGGGCAGCGACCGCTCGTCTGAGATAGCTACGCTCATAATGCAGGTAGATAAGCTGTCAGACGATCTTGCCGCGGGAAACGCGGAGCTTCTTAAGATGCGTCACGCAGTAGTATGCCCGTCCTGCTCGGCGGAAATTGCAAACGAGTGTATCTATTGTCCCGTTTGCGGTCGCCACCTCGAAGGCGACGAGGTATCAGACAACGAGGATAAGTGATAAAAGGTCCCGCAAAGACCTCGGAGCTGCTGCTCTCCGAGGTCTTTTGCTTTTTTCGGGTGCTTTCGCATCACGCGTAATGTCAAAGAGTGTAATTCGCTCATATCATGTTAAAGCAAAGGCAAGATTTTGGAGGCGAAGGGCTTGAATTTCACGGATGAATACAGAACAGAGAGGACAGACGGAAGAAATTGCTCGTTTGTCGGAATGAACACGGGAAACGGCTTTTGCGGAAGATACCGCGACATTATCGACGAGAGACGGCTGAAAAGGCTTTATATAATCAAGGGCGCGCCGGGAACCGGAAAGAGCACACTGATGAAGACCTGCGGCGAATACGCAAGAAGCGAGGGGTGGGAGGTAGAATATTACATGTGCAGCTCGGACGCGTCTTCCGTGGACGCCGTCGTTATCGGCGGCAGCGTGGCTCTCGTTGACGGTACGTCGCCGCATGCGCTCGAGATGAAATACCCCGGAGGCGTGTCGAGAATATTCGATACAACGGCATTCTGGGACAGCGCCGCACTCGAAGAACGTCGGGAGGAGATAATTTCGCTCACCGATGCAAAGAAGCGCTGCTTTTCCTCGGCGTATTCGTATCTGTCGGCACTATCTAAGCTGAGAGGCGAGCTTGCCGAGCTCGCGTCGGAGATTGTGACGGAGGAAAAGCTTGCGGCATTTGCGGACAGATTCGTTCGCTCGCTGCCGAAAAGCCGCTCAATATTGCCGAACGGAGGGCGCGGCAGAAGCGAGGATAAGCCCGTACACAGCATTGGAATGCGCGGTAGGCTTCGACTCGACACATATGAGACGGCGGCGGAAAGAACAGTTCGTGTGAATGACGAATATTTCACCTCCTACGCGCTGACCGATGCGCTTGCCGAGCGACTGCGGAACGCGGGGTATTTGCTTTCGATTTCGCGAGACCCGGTGTGCCCGCGTTTTATCCGCTCGATTTTTGTGAACGATTGCGCGACGCTGATAACAATTGACAGCGCGGACAGAGCAGACGAAGCGGAAGGCATCAATATGTCGCGCTTTGTCGACAGGGACGCACTTGCAGGTGTGCGCGGGGAATTGCGACTTACAAGGAAATGTGCTGCTGCACTCGCAGATGGGGCACTTGAAATGCTTGCGCTTGCGGGGCAGGAGCACTTCAAACTTGAGAAAATATACTCGTCGGCTGTCGACTTTACGGCGCTCGACGGTGCGCTGCGCCGTCTTTGCACCGATATTTCCCGCTGTACGACGTCGTAATAGAGTTGACTTAAAGGAGCATTAATAAATAGTTTGAAATAATTTTAAGAAGAATCCGTGCTTACTTCATAATCCGAGAGTATAATATATAACACAGTTAAGTCAGCCGCGGAGCGGATATGAAGGGAGACAACAGGAGTGAGTAAATTTAAGAGCATGATGTACAGATTCTTCAACGGACGCTACGGAGCGGACGCCTTTGAATACTTTCTCTTTTTCTCATATGCCGTGCTTTGCATTCTCAGCGCCGTGCTGCGCAGTGCCGGCGTCAGAATACTGACCTGGGTGCTGTTTGCATATATTCTCTGGCGTATGATGTCGAGAAAATACTCGGCACGCCGACGCGAGAACGAGATATATCTCAGGGTGCGTGCCGCAGTGAAGATCGAGCTGAAGCTCATCTTCGACAGGGTGCGCCATGTCAAAAGCGCAAGATACCGCAGATGCCGTCATTGTCACGCGATAGTCAAGCTGCCCGTAAAGCGAGGACACCATAGCGTGAAATGCCCCAAATGCTCAAAGAGCTTTGATGTCAGAATACTGTAAAAACAAGCAACGCAGCTCCGATAAGGTGAACTGCGTTGCTTTTCTTATTCTGTACTTACGTTGCGGCAGGTTTCGACAACCACAGGCTCATTTTTCGAGATGATCTTATTCCGCGCGATGCGGAGCCCGTCTACGTTTCTGACCGAAATGCCGTGTGAGGTGTGAGGACACTCTATTATATTGTCCTCGATCACGACGTTCTTTATCGGGCATGCGTCAGGATTTTCCGAATCTGCGTAGACCATGATGCCCGCGCTGCGATCTCCCTGCCAATATTCCGCACAGCGCACGATGCGGTTGTTTCTGATGACAACATCGGCTGGGGACACGCCCTCGTACCAGTGCGCCTCGGGCGCGACGTGAACAGCCGAGCCGCGCACGTCGCGGAAGGTGTTGCCCTCAATGAGAACGCTTCGCGTTTTTATAAGAATGCTGCGGGCGTGGTGACAGAGCGCATGACAGCCGACGACCTCAAGACGGGGCAGACGCGTTACGTCTGAGAGGAGGAGCTCATCCGTGCATTCGGGAAGCGCGTGGTCAAGTTCGACGCGGCACATCCACTCGTTCGGCATGGGCTCGCAGGAAATAACGCGGAAGGTGTCGACAAGCTCCATGGTTTGGCGGTTTGTAAGCTCAAGTGTGTCGCCGACGTCCGGATAATCGAGCGACTGCGCGTGCGTGCCGTCGGGAGTTTTCTCTTGCATGCAGCAAATATTGTCCGCTTCACGCGACACTATCGCGTGGTAATAGTTGTGTACATTGACAAAGTCGTCACCCTGATACTCGAAGGTGCAGTCCTCGATGCGGAGCAGCCCGCGCATTGATGTGAAGTGCGTGCCGTCGGTGTTCGTTGAATAATGGTGACCGAGCGACGGCACGACCGACAGACGTCGAAGCGTGACATCCTCGCTACGGTTTCCGACAACGCCCATTCCGGGCTGGCTGTGTATCGTCACATCCTCAAGCGTGATGCTTTTCGCGTTTTCGATAAGCACGGCAGGTCGCGAGTGGTAGGTGTGTACCGTGTAAAACTCAACGCCGTCATGCAGACCTGCGGCAGAGGAGAAAATGTATTTAATGTGGTGTCGGTCGATGTATTCGCTGTCTTCGACATCGGGAATAAGCTCGCGCTCGAGTTCAGTGTCGTAAAACTTGCGCCTCAGAGCTCGCGGCGAGGAAGCCTCGACGGGACAGTCAGGGTCAAACTCGACGGTGCAGCTCTTTACGTTTCCGTCGTCGCTTACATCCTTAACATCGTGAATTATACCGCGACTGTAAGGCTTTCTGACGTGATCGACGGTAATTCCGCAAAGCGTCACGTTTTCACAGTCGCGTACCGATATCGGCTCCATGAAGCCGTCGACGAGAAGCGTCACGCCGTATGCCTCGACACGCGTGTCGCGCTGCCCCGCAAAGCACATGCCGCGCGTGTACTTGAAATTCGGTGAGAACATCGTGCGCTGCGGATTGCTGCCGTATTCGCCCGCCATGACGGCGCGCTGTGTTTCACGCGCGAGCGGACTTGTGATAACGTAGGTGCCGGGCTCGATAACGAGCGTGCTTCCGGGATTGTTGCGAAGGTGAGCCATCGCGAGCTCCATTGAAGCGAGCGTGTCGCCGCCCGCAAAATCCTTAAAAAATACCGTATCAGCCATTGTTATTTCCTTTTCTCGGGGGTGTTTTTCTTTCCGAATTTCTTTGTGACAGTCTTCTTGATGACGTCCCAGTTGAGAATTATAACTATCGCAATTCCCGCGATAACAGTCGAGATCACAAGAACCTTGATAAAGAGAATGTAGTCGTATTTATAGCCCTGAGAGGCGTTCGGCGATGAGCTCGAGGTCGATTCCGCAGGCTCGTTGAGCGTTGTTTGTGCGGATGAGGTGTCGCGGGAGCTTGTTGTTTCGTCAGTTGTGTCCGAGGAGCTATCGCTTTGACTTGTGTCCTTCGTGTAGGTGACGCTGAAGGTCATGTCGCGATTTCCCATGATTCCACTGACTGTCTTTTGATCGGGCTTGTAGCCCTCGACTGTCGGAGACTCGATGCTGAACTGCTCGCCGGGCTCGAGCAGCGCGGTGTAGGACTCCGCCACTGGCGCGCCCATGACATTGATATATCTGACAGTGAGCGTGTAGGCGTCCTCGCCGAGTATCTTGAAGCTGAGAGAGGTGCTTCCGCTGACGGGACCGAGACCGCGGAGCTCAATTTTTGCCTCACCGGGAGCCGTGTTGTCGGAATATGTGAGCTTATAATGAACACCGGGCGTGAGAGTGATGCCCTTGAATTTGACGGTGATCGAGGGCTCGTGCGCCTCTCCCGTGTAAGCAACATCGGTTAGACCGCTGATTTCGAGCTCAGAGGTCTTAATGCCGGAGGTAAGAGCACCGTCAGAGGCGAAGGTGTAGCCATTTGCGGCGGTGTTGCGAACGAGCTTGTAGTCATTGCCGAAATACAGGATGCTGCCGTTGATCGAGCGGTAGCCGGAGAAGAGCTCGTTTGCGATAAGGTAATACTTATCCGAGCCCACGGTAACGAGCGTGTCGCTTGCGATAAGGTTTCCGCCGATGTCGAATTCGTGTCCGTCGTAGGAGCTGCCGCGCACCATCGTGCCGTCAGCCTTAAAGCAGTAGATCGACTTGCCTATAACGCGGTAGCCTGTGACCGCAACGCTGTTTTCGAGGTAATAGCTGTCCGAGCCTGTGTTGAGAAAGCCGCCCGCCATGACAAGATAGCCGTTCGCGTCGAAGGTATAGGGCGTCCCGTCAATATTTTCGGTTGTGTTAACGAGATACTGACCGTTCTTTACGTACTTCGCGCGAGAGCCGTCCATCGACCAGCCGTCGGCGCGTGAGGCGGTATATACGACGGAAACGGTAATGTCCGAGTAGCCGGCGTAGCCGGTGACGTAGCTTACGTTGGGGGAGTAGCCGTCAATTTGCTCGACTTCGATGCGGTACGGCTTGCCGGTTTCAACGCGACCCGTGTAGGAGGGAAGGGCGCTCTCGCCGGAGGAGTATTTGAAATTGATGGTGATCGGAGTAAAGCCGTCGAGTGCTCTGAAGGAAAGTCCCGCGCGTTCTGCGGAGAAAAACGCATCCGAGCTCTCCGGAGCGATGACGGTAACGCCCGCGGGAAGCGCTCCTGTGTCAAAGGTACACCTCGAGCTTTCGAAAACGACGTAATTTACTCCCGATACGCCGTCAAAGGCGCCTGCTGCGACATTATTTATACTCTTCGGGATGACTACCTCGGCGGCATTTCCGGAATATTTCGTTAAAGTGCCGTCAGCGGTGACAGTGAAGCCGTCGTCGGCAAAAACCGATACCGAAAGCACGAGAAGCGTCAAAAGCACGGCAAGCGCCGCGAAAAATTTTTTCATTGCGATAAGCCTCCGAAGAACAGTTGGACTAATAATATAGGTATGAATATATAGTACCATTTTTTCTTCGAAAAGTCAATAGAAATATACCGTGCGGCACCGCAGATATGCACGCGCTGCTGAAAAAAACGCTCTTTCAGGAGAGCTCTACCCGATTTGAGAAAAAACTTTTTCGTCCAAGGCGGAATATTTCGTTTTTTCACTTGACAAACGATGTCCGAGATGCTATAATAGGCTGTACGCCTATGGGATAGCTGTATAAAGTTTCCTGCGGCGCACAATAATAATCGTATACGGACATCTCTTCCGGATACGGTGATAAACATTTATTACTGAAGAAATGGAGGAAAGAAATGCCTACACTCAACCAGCTTGTAAGACAGGGCAGACAGGACAAGACCTATAAGTCTAAGTCCCCCGTACTGCAGCAGGGCTTCAACACACTGAAGAACCGCGCTACGGATCAGAGCAGCCCTCAGAAGCGCGGAGTATGCACAAAGGTTACAACGACGACCCCGAAGAAGCCTAACTCGGCTCTCCGTAAGATCGCCAGAGTAAGACTGACAAACGGTATGGAGGCTACATGCTACATCCCCGGTATCGGTCATAACCTTCAGGAGCACTCTGTCGTTCTGATTCGCGGAGGAAGAGTACGTGACCTTCCCGGTGTGCGTTACCACATCATCCGCGGAACACTTGACGCACAGGGCGTCGCAAACCGCAACCAGAGCCGTTCCAAGTACGGCGCAAAGCGTGCTAAGAAGAAATAATCTCTCATAGCACCCCAAAGGATGTGTCAACGCTGTTCTGTAATAAATGTTTATACAGCTGACAGCACCGAACACATACGAAAGATCACTTTCGAGTACCTGTGATATCATGTAAATTTTAATGAAGGAGGGAAGTACAGTGCCGAGAAGAGGTCAGATATCCAAAAGAGATGTATTGCCGGATCCTATGTACAATTCTAAAACCGTTACAAAGCTCGTTAACAACGTAATGCTTGACGGTAAGAAGGGTGTAGCTCAGAAGATCGTCTATGATGCATTCGCTATCATAGAGGAGAAGCTGGGAAAGAATCCGCTTGAGGCATTCAAGGAAGCTCTTGATAATATTATGCCGGTTCTTGAGGTCAAGGCCCGTCGTGTCGGTGGTTCAAACTACCAGGTTCCGATGGAGGTCAGACCCGAGAGACGTCAGACTCTCGGTCTTCGCTGGCTCGTAGCTTACTCCCGCACACGCGGCGAGAAGACAATGGCTGAGAGACTTGCGGGCGAGATCATGGACGCGCTTAACAACGCGGGCGGAGCTTTCAAGAAGAAGGAAGACACCCACAGAATGGCAGAGGCCAACAAGGCGTTTGCTCATTTCAGATATTAATAGTCGTAACAGTAAGAGAGTCCGCGCGGCGTAAGCGAGCGGGCTAAGGGTCCGACAAAGGAGACATAATATAAATGCCAAGAGATTATTCACTTGAGCGTACCAGAAATATCGGTATCATGGCGCACATCGATGCCGGTAAGACAACCACGACGGAGCGTATACTGTTCTACACCGGAAAAACCCATAAGATAGGCGAAACGCACGAGGGCGCGGCTACCATGGACTGGATGGAGCAGGAGCAGGAGAGAGGTATCACAATTACCTCTGCGGCTACTACGTGCTACTGGAAGGATACGCGAGTTAATATTATCGATACCCCCGGACACGTTGACTTTACTGTTGAGGTTGAGCGTTCTCTCAGAGTACTTGACGGCTCCGTTACAGTTCTCTGTGCAAAGGGCGGCGTAGAGCCTCAGTCTGAAACCGTTTGGAGACAGGCTGACAAGTACGGCGTACCGAGAATGGCTTACGTCAATAAGATGGACATCATGGGCGCGAACTTCTATCGCGTTGTCGACATGATGAAGGACCGTCTGAAAGCCAATGCTGTTCCGATCCAGCTTCCCATCGGAGCTGAAGCCGAGTTCAAGGGCATTATCGACCTTATGAACATGGAAGCCGACATCTATTACGATGATCTCGGCAAGGATATGCGTGTTGAGGCTATCCCCGCGGATATGCTCGAGAAGGCACAGCAGTATCACGATGCAATGGTTGAGTCCATCTGCGAGACAGATGAGGAGCTCTTCGAGAAGTATTGTGAGGGCGAGGAGATCTCGGTTGCCGAGCTCAAGGTCGCGCTCCGTGCCGCTACCATTGCAAATAAGATAGTTCCCGTTGTTTGCGGAACGTCCTACAAGAACAAGGGAGTTCAGAAGCTCCTCGATGCTATCATCGACTACATGCCCGCTCCGACCGATATCCCCGCTATCAAGGGTATCGACGCCGACAGCGGTGAGGAGGTCGAGAGACATGCATCCGACGACGAGCCTTTCTCCGCTCTCGCATTCAAGATCATGACAGACCCCTACGTCGGAAAGCTCTGCTTCTTCAGAGTATATTCCGGTACAGTTGATGCGGGTACAACCGTATACAACTCCACAAAGGGTAAGCGTGAGAGATTCGGACGTATCCTGCAGATGCACGCTAACGACAGAAGCGACCTTGAAACCGTTTATGCGGGTGACATCGCAGCAGTCGTAGCTACTAAGTATACCACAACAGGTGACACCTTCTGCGACGAAAAGAATCCCGTTATTCTCGAGTCCATGGAGTTCCCGGAGCCTGTTATCCGCGTTGCTATCGAGCCTAAGACCCGCGCAGGTCAGGAGAAGATGGGCATCGGTCTTGCAAAGCTTGCTGAGGAAGACCCGACCTTCAGAACCTACACCGACGACGAGACAGGTCAGACTATCATCGCCGGAATGGGTGAGCTCCACCTTGAGATCATCGTAGACAGACTTCTCCGTGAGTTCAAGGTAGAGGCTAATATCGGTAAGCCGCAGGTTGCTTATAAGGAGACAATCCGCAAGCGTGTTGATCACGAGTGCAAGTATAAGCGTCAGTCCGGCGGTTCCGGTCAGTACGGTCACGTTAAGATCATTCTCGAGCCCAATGAGCCCGGAAAGGGATATGAGTTCATCAACGCCGTAACAGGCGGAGCTATCCCGAAGGAATTCATTGAGCCTGTAAACCAGGGAATTCAGGGTGCTATGCAGTCCGGTGTTCTCGCAGGTTACAACGTCGTTGACGTTAAGGTCACACTCTACGACGGTTCTTATCATGAGGTCGACTCCTCTGAGATGGCATTTAAGATCGCCGGCTCCATGGCTTTCAAGGAAGCAATGAGACTTGCCGATCCCGTTCTTACAGAGCCTATCATGAAGGTCACCACAATTACCCCCGACCAGTACCTCGGCGACGTTATCGGTGACTTTAACTCCCGCCGCGGTCAGATCTCTTCCATGGAGCCCGGCAACGGCGCTACCGAGATCATTGCTCACGTTCCTCTGTCCGAGATGTTCGGTTATGCTACAGACCTTCGTTCCAAGTCGCAGGGTCGCGCGCAGTACTCTATGGAGCCTTCCCACTTCGCTGAAGTTCCGAAGTCCATCCAGGAGACCGTTATCAAGGCAAGAGCGAAAAACTAATTAACCTAAAACAAAACTAATTTCAGGAGGATTTATCCATGGCAAAGGCAAAATTTGAGCGTACAAAGCCCCACGTTAACATTGGTACCATCGGTCACGTTGACCACGGTAAGACCACACTTACAGCTGCTATCACCAAGACTCTTTCTCTCGCAAACGGTAACATCGAGTTCCTGGCTTATGACCAGATCGACAACGCACCCGAGGAGAGAGCTCGTGGTATCACAATCAACACAAGACACGTTGAGTACGAGACCGAGACTCGTCACTACGCACACGTTGACTGCCCCGGACACGCTGACTA
>CAYNHY010000004.1:0-28658 GCA_964397225.1 uncultured Ruminococcus sp. | reverse complement strand
AGAGCCCCGATTTCGGCGCGTTTGATGTGTGATCGGCACAGTATCCGATGTTTCGTGAGCCACAAGCTCTCCGAAGGCGGCGGAGGTGGCTCCCGAGCGATCCTTCCGTAAACAGCTGCACACAAACGGTCAAGTGCGGCATCGGTCAGAACATTACTTACATATATTATACAGTATTTACGCGCTGCGGTCAAGTGCTAATTTATGAACAATCCTCCGTCCGTCACACAAGCAGGTACACTGCAAGCACCGCCGCACACAAAATCGCCGAAAGCGCAGCTCCGAGTACAAAGGCACGAAGGCGCCCGCATGAGCGTTTGTCTTCGGCACATCCACCCTCCGCGCCGCCTCTGACGATACGCATTGCCTCGCGCTCGAGCTCGCGCGGCGTCGCACACGAGGAAGACAGCCCGCGGCGCAATATGAGATATGCCTCGTCAAAGAGCTCGCTGTCGGTATTCTTCACGTAATATATTCTCTTCTCGCAGCCTCGTATCATTCTCTCACGCTTCCCTTTACGTATTTCTCTTCCATCTTTTCCCACGCCGGCGAAGGGTATTCACGCGCTAAGTCAAAAATATTCGCACAAGCAGCGCCGAGACAAAGAGACACAGCACAGAGCTTGCTGCGCCTATCGCAAGCGCACGCGGCGCGCCCTTAACGTGCGTGGGTGAGAAATAAACGCTCATCACATAAAGCAGAGTATCCGAGCTGCCCATCATGACAGCACCGCAAAGTGCGGCAGGGCTGTCCGCCCCCGCGCTTTCGAGCAGCGACGAAAATGCCGCAGTCGACGCCGCGCCCGACAGCGGTCTTGTCAGCGCAAGAGGAATAAGCTCGGCGGGAATGCCGAGACCCGTCAGCACAGGTGACAGCAGCCGAGCGACAAGCGCCACCGCTCCGCTTTTCTCGAGCATCGTCAGTGCGCATACAAGCGCAACAAGCGTCGGCAGCAGCGAAAATGCACTTTTCATGCCGACAACGGCGCCTGCCTTGAAGTCTTCAAACGACGCCCTGCCGATAAGCATCAAAAAGCCGCAGAAAATAAGGCAAGCGGGTATAACGATCGCAGAAGCGCTCATGAGCTGCTCCTTTTTTGTCGCGTCAGACGAGCAAGCAGCAGTGAAAAAGCCGTACACACAGCCGAGCACAGCCACACGGGAAGGATTATCCCGTATGCGTTGCGACAGCCCGCGCCGTGAAGCAACGTTATTACTGTTGTCGGAAACAGGCTGACGGAGCTGCACCCGAGAAGCGACAGCGTCACCATATCGTCCGATGCCCTCTCGGAGAAGGCATTTCGGCGATCGAGCTTTTCCATTGCCGACAGCGCGTATGGCGTCGCGGCGCTCGAGACGCCGAGCATATTCGCCGCAACCGAGCCCGCAATGTCGCGCAGCACCTCGCGCTCTCCGCCGCTTTCGGGGAATATCCGCCGAAGAACGGGCGCAAGGCAGCGTGACAGCGCGTCGAGCACTCCCGCACGCTTCAGCACCTCAAGCACGCCGCACCACAGGCACATCATTCCAAGCAGTGACACCGTAAGCTCGACGCTTTGGCGGCAGCCGTCAAGCACAGCCTCACCGAGCTGCGCAAAATTCCCGTTTGCCGTGCCGACAGCTCCCGCCACCGCGCAAAGCCAGAAAAAGCACTTGCCCAACATAAGACCTCCGTTCCGCGCAGCGCGCGTGCAGAATTCCACATTTACAGAATATTAACCGAAAATTCATTGACAAAAGGCTCGATACAAGGTAATATATGTAATATACGGCGGGAAGCTGCATATTCTTCGGCTCCCGCCTCGAATAATCTCGAAACAACTCGAAAAAAATGAGGTAAATAGCAATGAAATCACTCGGTATAGTAAGAAAGGTCGACGAGCTCGGCAGAATCGTCCTCCCCATTGAAACAAGAAGGGCGCTCGGGCTGAATGCCGGAGACGGCGCCGAGATATTCACAGAGGGTGACACCATAATTCTCAGAAAGCACGAGACCTCCTGCATATTCTGCGGCAGCACGGACGATATTATCGAATACACGGGCAAAAAGGTCTGCAAGAGCTGCGCCGAAAAGCTTAACTCGCTTACGAAGTAAGCGCCGTACAGGCTAATATATGCCGCTCGGCAAAAATTATTCTCAGCTGTGAAAGGAGCTCAGCTATGGAAGCTGTAGCACGAAGGGACGCGGACAGGAATTACATGTGGGAGCTGTCCCACATTTTCGAAAGCCGCGAGGATTTTGAGGCAGCGTTTTCGGCGGTCTCAGACGAAATACCGAGCATCACCGATCTGCACGGTCATCTGACGGAAAGCGCCGAGGTGCTCGCCGCCTCTCTTGACAAAATTTACGACCTGGCACAGAGAGTCGAAAGGGTCTATCTTTACGCATATCTTCACAAGGAGTCGGACAACTCCGACCCCGAATATCAGCAGCTTGCGGGGCGTGCGACAAAGCTTCTTGTCGATTTCAGCTCCGCTGTATCGTTTATGAATCCGGAGATACTTTCGGCAGGTCACGGGCGCCTTGACGAAATGATGAGCTCCGACCGCCTGGCGGGCTACCGTCATATTCTGAAGGATATTCTCCGCAGCGAGGCTCACACGCTCGACGAGAAGGGGGAGCATCTTCTCGCGCTCCTCGGGGATGCCGCCGAAACACCGTCCGACGCCTTCGGCATGCTCGAAAGCGTCGATATGAAATTCCCCGACATCACGGGCGAGGACGGACAGAGCTCCGCACTGACGCACGGCAATTTCTCGATTTATATGACAAGCCCCGACCGCCGTGTTCGCCGCGAGGCATACGAGACATATTTCGGAGAATTCGCACGCTATATCAACACCTTCGCCGCGCTGTACTCCGGAAGCGTGAAGCTTGACAGCTTCTTCGCCGAGGCGCGTGGCTTCGGCAGCGTGCTCGAGTCGTCGCTGTTTTCGGGGAATATCCCCGTCAGCGTGTACGACAGCCTGTGTGAGGCTGTACACGACGCGCTGCCCGCAATGAAAAAATACACAGACCTGCGCCGCCGCGCGCTCGGTCTCGACACGCTTGAAATGTACGACCTCTATTGCCCTATGGTCGGCGGTGTGCGCGACAGCTACACCTTTGAGGAAGCGCTCGAGCTTGTAAAGCTTGCGACAGCTCCACTCGGTGAGGATTACACAGCCCTTGTCGAGCGTGCCGCACTTGAAAAGTGGATCGATGTGTATGAGAACGCCGGAAAAACCACCGGCGCCTTCTCCTGCGGAGTTTACGGCGTACATCCCTACGTGCTGCTCAATTACACCGGCACGATAGACGACGTCTTCACGCTCGCGCACGAGCTCGGTCACGCAATGCACTCGTACTTCTCAAGCGAGACGCAGAGCTTCGCGAACCACAATTATACGATATTCGCGGCAGAGGTCGCCTCCACCGTCAACGAGGTGCTGCTGACAAAATACCTGCTCGCCTCCGAGAGCGACCCGAAGCGCCGCGCGTATGTGCTCAACCATTTTCTCGAGGGCTTCCGCACGACGGTGTTCCGTCAGACGCTCTTTGCCGAGTTTGAGCGGCAGGCGCATGACACGCACGCGTCGGGCACTCCCCTTACTGCGGACAGCATGAATGAAATGTACCGCGAGCTGAATCGGCGCTATTACAGCGGTGTTCATGTCGGAGAGCTCCACGCCTCCGAATGGGCACGCATACCACACTTCTACAGAGCGTATTATGTTTATCAGTACGCGACCGGCTTCTGCTCCGCCGTTGCCATCGCTCAGAATATACTCGACAGCGGCAGCGCGGACGGCTACAGAGAATTTCTGAAAACGGGCGCATCAGACTATCCGATAAACGAGCTCCGCCTCGCCGGAATAGACCTCACGACGCCCGCCCCCGTGCGGCGCGCGCTCGAGGTATTCTCCGAGACAGTCGACGAGCTTGCAAAGATAATATGAGACCGTACGAAACGGAGAGAGCAAGGCTCTCTCCGTTTTTCGGCAAAATAAGAAAGGGATAAAGGATTCCGAAGTCGCTCTATATTCCCCACAATGAAACCGCTTGACTGATAAAAGTGCAACCAAGCCCAAGATACAATGCAGTATCTTGGGCTGTTGTTTTCCCAAACAATTTGCCTCAATAAGCAACACGCGGCTCTGCACTGAGCCGTTTTTTTCATTTTACCTCGATTTTACACGTCGGCGCTTACGGATTTTACCCTGTAGGATTAAAATATTAGCGTAGTCGAAAAACGACTGAATCTGATTATTTTAGGAGAACAAAAAAATGAAAAAGACTTTAAGCTTACTTGCAGCTGTGCTCATGCTCTGCACAGCATTCACAGGCTGTGGCAACAGCAGCGGCAGCGTCAGCACCGACGGCTCGACCTCGATGAGCAAGGTTATCGGCGCACTCAGCGAAGCTTACGAGAATGAGACGGGCACTCCCGTAACCTACAACGCGACAGGCTCCGGCACAGGCATTCAGGCAGTCCTTGAGGGTAGATGCGACATCGGTCTTGCAAGCCGCGCGCTTAAAAGCGAGGAAGAAGCAAGCGGTCTTGTGGGAACGGTGCTTGCATACGACGGAATCGCAATTATCGTGAATCCCGAAAACCCCATCTCCGACCTCGATGTTGAGAGCATCGCAAAGATATACACGGGTGAGATCACAAACTGGAAGGAGCTCGGCGGAAACGACGCTGAGATAGTTGCGATCGGCAGAGAGGCAGGAAGCGGTACGCGCGACGGCTTCGAGTCCATCACCGACACGAAGGATAAGTGCAACTACCGCCAGGAGCTCATCTCCACGGGAGACGTCATCACGGGCGTCGCAAGCAACCCCGCTGCAATCGGCTACGCTTCCCTCGCTTCCATTAAGGACAGCGTAAAGGCACTGAAGGTTGACGGTGTCACACCGAGCGAGGAAACCGTCAAGAACGGCAGCTACGTCATCCAGCGTCCCTTCACTCTCGTAACACGCAAGGACGATGAGCTGTCAAAGGAAGCAAGCGATTTCTTCGCATACATCACATCGTCGAAGGCAAGCAATATCATCTCCGAGGCCGGTGCCGTACCCGCTAACTAATGTGCGAGCACAGAGTCGACGGTGCCACCGCACCGCCGACTTTGTGGCGCTTTGATATTATTATGAAAAAAAGAAAATTATTTGAAAATACCGTCCACGGCATATTTCTACTGCTCGGACTCGTTACTGTAGGCTGTGTTCTGCTGATAAGTGTCTATCTTATCATCTCGGGTCTGCCCGCCATTCGTGAAATCGGATTAATTAACTTTCTCTTCGGCACTGAATGGGCATCCACCGCAGAGAATCCGAAATTCGGCATTCTTCCCTTCATTTTAAGCAGCATATACGGAATGGCGGGCGCTCTCGTTATCGGTGTTCCGATCGGTTTTTTCACGGCAGTCTACATTGCAAAGCTTGCTCCGAAGGCTATTAGAGCGTTTATGGAAAACGCGGTCAATTTACTTGCCGGAATTCCGTCTGTCGTATACGGACTTGTCGGTATGCTTGTTTTAGTCCCCGCAATTCGAGTTATATTTCGCATTCCCGACGGTTCAGGACTTTTTGCGGCAATTATAGTGCTTTCGATAATGATACTTCCAAACATCATCAAGGTGTCCGTAACTGCGCTCGATAGCGTTCCCAAGGAATACGAGGACGCATCCCTCGCGCTCGGCGCCACCCCTGTTGAGACATACTTTAAGGTATCCGTCCCGGCAGCAAGGAGCGGAATTGCAACCGCTGTCGTCCTCGGCGTGGGACGCGCGATAGGCGAAGCAATGGCTGTCATGATGGTCGCAGGAAACGTTGCCAACATGCCATCACTGTTCGGAAGCGTGCGCTTCTTAACTACCGCCGTTGCAAGCGAGATGTCCTACTCGAGCCCGGGAAGCCTGCACAGAAATGCACTCTTCTCCATAGCGCTCGTCCTGTATCTGTTCATCATGCTTATCAACGCTACGCTGAATTTCTTTTTGAAGAGGGATAAGAGTAAGTAATATGAATAAAAGAAGAAAGCTTTACATAGCCGCCGTGCGTGTCGCAATGGCAGTATCAGTCGTTTTCACCGCTGCGCTTGTCATCTTTTTGCTGCTTTACGTTTTCGGACGAGGTCTGCCGCATGTTTCTTGGGAACTGCTCACTACGAAGCCGAGTCAGCTTGAGGGGAGAATCGGTATACTGCCCGACATACTGAATACGCTGTATATCGTGCTCGCAACGCTCGTTCTCGTCCTTCCTCTCGGCGTAGGCGCAGCGATTTATCTTACGGAATATGCTAAAAGTCGACGTATTGTTTCAGTAATCGAGTATGCCGCGGAAACGCTCTCCGGAATCCCGTCCATAATCTACGGTCTCGTCGGAATGCTTGTATTTTCGAATAATTTCGGTACGAGCCTCCTTGCAGGAGCCGCAACGCTCGTTATCATGAATCTGCCTAACATAATGCGAACAACGCAGGAAAGCCTTAAGACCGTGCCGCAATCGTACCGTGAGGGTGCATTCGGACTCGGTGCCAGAAAATGGCGCGTAATACGCACGGTCGTGCTGCCCGGCTGCGTCGATGGCGTTATCACAGGCTGCATCCTTTCTATCGGAAGAATACTCGGAGAGTCTGCGGCACTGCTCTTCACGGCAGGCTTCGCTCACACTGTGAACGGAATAATCGAGGGTCTGTCACGCCCCGGCGCCACGCTTACTGTCGCACTTTACGTGTACGCCAAGGAGGAGGGAGAGTTTGAGGTCGCCTTCGCCATTGCCGCGATACTTATGATACTTACCCTGATAATTAACCTTTCCGCGACGCTCGTCGGAAAATATTTTGCAAAAAGGAGAAGCTTATGAACAATATAATATCGGCAAATAACCTGTGCCTCTGGTATGGTGAGACACAGGCACTTAAGGATATTTCCATCGACATCCCCGAAAAAAGCATAACAGCGCTTATAGGTCCGTCAGGCTGCGGCAAATCGACCTTTTTGAAGACGCTGAACCGTATGAACGACCTTATCCCCACGGTACGTATCACCGGAGAGGTCACCTATAACGGACGTGACATTTTTGCAGGAAACGTCGACGTAAGCGAGCTGCGCCGCGATATCGGAATGGTATTTCAAAAGCCAAATCCGTTTCCCATGAGCATATATGACAACATAGCCTACGGACCGCGAATCCACGGCATCAAAAATAAGATTAAACTCGACGAGATAGTCGAGGATGCTCTCCGCAGTGCGGCAATTTGGGACGAGGTCAAGGACAGACTCAAGAAAAACGCTCTCGGCCTTTCAGGCGGTCAGCAGCAGCGCCTGTGTATCGCACGCGCGCTTGCGGTAAAGCCCGAGATTTTGCTGATGGACGAGCCGACAAGCGCACTTGATCCGATATCCACATCAAAAATTGAAGAGCTTGTCTTGAATTTGAAGGAGAAATATACTATAATTACAGTAACACACAATATGCAGCAGGCTGTGCGTATTTCCGACATGACAGCGTTTTTCCTTCTCGGTGAGCTCGTGGAGTTCGGCGCTACGGAGGAAATCTTTTCTACCCCGCACGACCGTCGTACAGAGGATTACATTACAGGAAGGTTCGGTTGATATGAGAAGCAAATTTGATGAGCAGCTGGAAGTCTTAAATCATAAAATGATAGAAATGGGCGCGGGCTGCGAAAATATTATAGCGCTGTCCGCTACAGCACTTCTCGACGGAGACACCGCAAAAGCCGAGGAAGCCAAAAGCCGCGGTCCGCTTCTCGATCAAATGGAGCGGGAGATCGAGAGCATATGTCTCAAGCTTTTGCTACAGCAGCAGCCTGTCGCGAAGGATCTGAGAACGATTTCCGCCGCGCTCAAGATGATAACAGACATGGAGCGTATCGGCGACCAGGCAGAGGACATAGCTGAAATAATCATGTTTCTTGACAGACGCACGGGTGAGGAATGCAGCGGCATTCGCAGGATGGCGCAGGCAACGATCAAAATGGTCACTGACAGCATTGACGCCTACGTAAGACGCGATATTGAGCTGTCTCGTGCCGTATGCGCATACGACGACACGGTCGACCGAGCTTTTGCGGAAACCAAGGCTTCACTGATAAGCATGATAGCAAGCAATCCCTCCGACGGGGAGTACGCGCTCGATTTATTAATGATAGCAAAATATTTCGAACGCATCGGCGACCACGCAGTAAACATCGCGGAATGGGTCGAGTTTTCCGTTACAGGCGTTCACAAAGGAGGAAAGAAGCTTTGATCTGGTGCGTTGACGATGACAACACTATTCGTGAGATCGAGCTGTATGCACTGAAGCAGACCGGCTTTGAAGCTCGCGGCTTTTCCGACGGTGCTTCTGTTCTTGAGGCGCTGAAGGTTGAAACGCCCGAGCTCATTATTCTCGATATTATGATGCCCGGGCTTGACGGTGTGTCGGTGCTCGAAAAAATCAAAAGCGATTCAGCCACACATAAAATTCCGATAATCATGGCAAGCGCCAAGGGCACGGAGCCCGACAAGATACGCGGGCTCGACACGGGCGCCGACGATTACCTTGTCAAGCCCTTCGGCGTCATGGAAATGGTTTCCCGTGTAAAGGCTGTACTGCGCCGCTGTGAAGCACCGAGCTGCACCGTCCGCGTCGGCGAAATAGCGCTGAACGACAGCGAGCGAACTGTCGCTGTATCTGGCGAAAAGGTAAATCTGACCTTTAAGGAGTACGAAATACTCAAGCGCTTTATGCAGAGTCCCGGCAGCGTTTTCTCTCGCGACAGGCTGCTCTCGGAGGTATGGAACACAGATTACATCGGTGAATCGCGAACCGTAGACATGCACATAAAGACACTGCGACGCAAGCTCGGTGCTGCGGGCAGCTATATTCACACTGTCATAGGTGTCGGCTATAAGCTGGAGGTGTCGAAATGAGTAAGAAAATATTTCGCTCAATCATAGCCGCGACAATGATAGTTTTGCTCGCGAGTCTGCTCTTTATCACAGGCTTCCTTTATGAGTATTTCAACCGCACACAGGTCAGCCGTCTAAAGGAGGAGCTGTCTCTCGCAAGCGCAGGCGTGGAACAGATCGGCGAAGCATATTTTGACAGCTATCACCCTTCGATGTTCCGTTTTACCCTTGTGGACAGCGATGGCTCGGTAATTTACGACTCGCAGGTCGACAGCGATGCAATGGAAAACCACGGTAAGCGCGAGGAGATAAACGAGGCACTTGAAAACGGTCACGGAAGCAGCGCCCGATATTCGGCAACGCTCACCGAGCGCACCTTTTATGAAGCGGTGCGACTGGACAACGGTACTGTTCTTCGCATCTCGACCACACAGGTCACGATAGCCACTCTCATCCTCGGAATGTCGCCCTTTATCTGCACGATTGTGCTCATTTCGATACTGCTTTCAATACTGCTTTCGCAGAAAATGGCAAAGAGCATCGTTAAGCCGCTCGAGCAGCTTGACCTTGACGAGCCGAGCAACAACGACACCTATGAGGAGCTGACGCCGATACTGTCCAGACTGAACAGGCAGCACAAGCAGATCGCCCTCCAGCTAAAGCAGCTCAAGCAAAAGACAGACGAATTTCGTCAGGTAACAGCTTCGATGAACGAAGGACTCATTCTGCTCGACTCGAAGGGAATGATCCTCAGCATTAACAACGCCGCAAGGAAGCTGTATGACACTGACGACAGTGCCGTAGGAAAGCATTTTCTGACCTTCGACCGAAGTGCGGCAATGACCGCAGCCGTAGACAAAGCCCTCGGCGGCACGCACGGTGAGTTCAGAGAAGAAAGAAACAGCCGTGAATATCAGTATATGATATCGCCGACGGTCTCGGACGGCAAGCTTCTCGGTGCGGTAATACTGTGTATTGATGTCAGCGAAGCCGCTTTTGCGGAGCGAAATCGCAAGGAATTCACAGCCAATGTGTCACACGAGCTGAAAACCCCGCTTCAGTCGATCATCGGCAGTGCTGAGCTTCTCGAAAACGGTCTTGTTAAGGCCGAGGACACAAACAGATTCATCGGGAATATTAAAAACGAGGCTCTGCGCCTTGTCGCGCTGATAAACGACATTATACGTCTGTCGCTACTTGACGAAATGGTCGCCGTTCCGACGGAAAGCGTTGATATCTACGGTGAGCTGTGCGAGGCTGTACGCACGCTTACGCCCTCGGCGGAAAAAAGAGGCATTACAATAACAACCGACGGCGAAAGCTGCATTGTTCTAAGCATTCGTAGCTACATCTACGAGATAATTTACAATCTTACCGACAACGCGATACGCTACAACAAGGACGGCGGCACGGTTTCCCTTTCGCTGAAGCGTTCATCGGATTCGGTGACACTAACGGTCAGAGATAACGGTATCGGAATACCGAGCGAGCATCAAAGCCGCATTTTCGAGCGCTTCTACCGTGTAGACAAGAGCCATTCACGTGAGACCGGCGGCACGGGGCTCGGACTTTCGATAGTCAAGCACGCAGTCGAATGCGTCGGTGGAACACTAAACCTTGAAAGCCGCGTCGGCGTCGGAACGACCGTTACGGTTGTCTTCCCTCTCCGCGAAAATGAGAGCAATCAATAAGAAAAATCGGGACGGCGCCGTCCCGATTTTATATTAATTTTAATACATAGTATATCGCGCCGTAGAGCACACCGGCTGCCGTGCCGTAAAGAATTACGGGACCCGCTATTGTGAATATCTTTGCTCCTACGCCGAGAATAAAGCCCTCGCTTTTTGCATCGATAGCGCATGCCGATACGGCATTGGCAAAGCCCGTTATCGGCACAAGCGTACCCGCTCCGGCATGCTTTGCTATCTTGTCAAACACGCCGAGCCCCGTAAAGAGCACCGCGGCAAAAATCAGTGTCACGGACGTGAGCATTCCTGCATTATCCTCGGACGCTCCGAGTGAAAGGTACAGCTGCCGCAGAGCTTGCCCCGCACTGCATATCAAGCCGCCGAAAACAAATGCAAGAACTGAATCCTTAAGTATCGGTGAGCGTCTCGCACGCCCCTCTGCATATTTTCGGTACGCCTCGTTATTCATATTCAAAGCAAAACACCTCCCCGAAATAATGTCAATTACATTATTCCGCAGAAGGTGTTTTTTATTCGTTGCAGGCTCACTTTTGTCTCTTGCGTAAGCGGCTGAGAAGACTTTCTTCGCATGAAGCGTCACAGCCGCTCGGAAGTGACGGCATTTCAACAAGTATCGTGTCACGCCCGATCCTTCGGATTTTGTCCCACGGCACGCACACGCGTCCCTTTCCGAAGACGGATGAAAGGATCGAATCCGCGGATACGATGAGCGCTGTCACCCTGCCGCATTCCGTATCAAGCTCAAGCTCGCACACACAGCCGAGACGCTGCCCCGAGCAAATATTGATAACATCCTTTTCTCTGAGATCGCATGTCGTACACCCCATATCGCGCCCTCCTGTCGCATATGTCTTACCGATAATATGCGTCAGTGGCACAAAAGATTACTCTTCCGCGATGTCTGCGGTCTCAGTCGGATCGGAGTCCACCGTACCAGTGCTCGGAGAATAATAAATATAGTTCATAATCTCGCGATATCCCTCCGAGTCCATTGAATACGTCGTGATTGAGCCCGGAAGCGTGTAGCAAGGCTTGCCGTCTGAGCTTTCTCCGAAGAGAATGTCGAATACAGCCTTAGCCGAGGCTACCGTATAGCTTACGGATACTCGCGGTGAAGCCTCCCCGATACCGTACTCGGCAAGACCGTCCTCATCAAGTCCGTAGCCCTCGGGCTTTGCAAAGCTGCAATATTTCTGCAAGGCGTGAACAAGCTCGCCAATACCGTCGCTGTCAGAGACGGTGACGGTCTCGCCGTTTACCGTTATCTCCACGGCACTCACGCTGTCCGCGGTAAGCTCTGAGGGAAATGCGTCGTCTACGGCAAACAGGTCATCCTTTGACACGTCAAACACGCTCGACAGCGTGTCGCTTATCATATACACCTTACCGTCAAAGCCGAGGTATGACAGAGAATTGTAGCTGTTAGTGTCACCGAGAGTCAGCTGATATTCACTCTCAGCGAGCTTAAAGGTCACTGTAAGCTTCGGCTCGTCGAGACCGTAGCTTTCGGCGTCTGTTCCGTCAAGAGTGCGCTGCGCGGTAAGCGAGCTTACCGCAGATATCATCTTAGACACCTTGGCATTATCAACGGGAAACGCTGCGTCGTCGGGGAATATCCACCGGTCGTTCTTCTTTTCAAGCGAAATATCAAGCTTTTCGCTCTTATACGCTATCGTCGTAATATCAGCCTCGCTGACGGAAATAACGCTTACAGGCGACTCCTTGCCGTCCGTGCTGTCCGCCGCTGCGGCATTTTCGTCATTATAAGCCGAAAGCGCCGCGTAAAGCGCGATAACCAAGGCAAGCGCCGCGCAAAGCACGATGAGAGGTATAAGTCTTTTCTTTTTCATATCAAATCACGCCTTTTTTCGAAATTTGAATTATCTGCGCCTGCGGCTGAACCAGACTGCAAAGCCTCCGCCGAGAATTGCAACGGGAATTATCACTGTAACGACCACCATAAGAAGGTTCGACCACGTCGACGTCATGCTGAGCGCTTCGACGGCAAGAGATTTTCCGATAATGGAGGTTGTCGTGCTCTTCTCGCAGTACTGTCCGAGGACGGCAAGGAGAAGGCGGATATTGCCTGATTCCTGATAATACTTGTAAACGCTTATATCCGTAAGCGACGAGGTCGAAAACCACATAAAGCTTGAGACGTCATCGCGTTCGCCGTTTGATTTCTTCTCGGCTGAGACCGCGATCGAAACAGGCTCCCCTGCCTTGTAGTCATCGTTATCCTCAAGCTTTCCGTCGGACGTGACATTCTTCATCACTGCCTTCTTGCTCGTTCTGATAATGTCCGTGAGCACAACGTCTGTGCCTTCGACATGCTTTATGCCGTGAGACGCAGATACTATAAACTTCGCGTCGGCAAGCTCCTCGCGTGAGGTAATTCCATTCTCGCTGTCTACAAGCTCTCCGTAGAAAATGTAGCTTGCTTCGCTGTCGGAGGTTTCGCCGACAGTGTCGCACACCACACCGCTCATCGCTTCGAGTCCGAAATCACGCGCAAGAGCTGCAAAATTCTTAAGCTTTTCGCCGTCGAAGGTGTAGCTTGTTATAAAGAGGATATCTCCTCCCTGCTTGCTGTAGCTCTTAAGTGCGGTCAGTTCCTCGTCGCTCAGATCCTTTGTCGGTGTCATTATGCAAAGGAGCTCGCAGTCCTCGGGTACCTTCATGTCTTCCGACAGATCAAGCTCGGAAAGCGCGATGTTTTCATTGTCTATATATGTTGTATAATCTTCATCAAAGCACGCCTCGCCGTGTCCGGTCAGCGTGTATACCGTCGGCAAAACGTCGACATTTACATATTCGAGAGCAGAGGTTATCGCCATCTCGGCATCGAAGCGTGTTTCCGTTTCGTAGCCGTACCGGCTGAAGTAAACCGCCTCCTCATTTGTCAGTTTGGTATTCTGATAATAGTAGCCGAACATATCGGAGTATGGGATAACCTCGGAGCGCTTCTCGCTGACGGCAATTATGCTGTTTGCATCAAGCTCTTCGTCGGTGTATGTCGAAATGAAGGCGGGCTCCTCTTCGGGGTCGACCACCTCTACCTTAATTTTTGAGGACTTTGCCTCATACATAAGCATCAGCTCGTGGATTCTCGTGTCCTCCTTGCCGCGCTCCGCTATAAGATAAAGCTTCACGTCGCAATCGAGCTCCGAAAGAATTTTCTCGGACGTCTCGCCGACCTCAAAGTAATCCTCGCTTCCGGTGCTGCGGTGTATAATATTCACGGGCAGTGCCGACACCACAAGGTTTGCAAACACAACAAGAGCTATAACTATCGCAGTAATGACAATGCCGTACGTCCCCATTTTCAGCCGACGCACGTTTGTCTTTCGATTTGTTTTTTTCATGTCAAGACTCATCCTTTCCTTCATTCGGCTTTCACGACCAGCGGCGCTTATCCATCGACCTTACGGAGAGATAGACAAAAAGCAGGATGATCGAAATATAGTAAACCACAGCGGATATATCGAAGATTCCGTAATAGATAAATATATCGAGTCTGTCAAACAGCGCAAATTTCTCGAGAACCCTCGGAACAAGTCCGGCAAAGCATGAGCTGTCAAGGAAATACACAACAGCAGCCGCAACGGCGATAACACCTCCGACAGCAAGTCCCACAGCGTCGCTCTTGAGCACTGCCCAAACCGCCACACCGATAATTACAGCCAAGGCGAAGACGCATACCAGCGATGCCGTGGCGGTAGTAGGTATCAGCGATGCGATGATCGACATAAGATATATCGCCACAAAAACGCCGAAGGTTATGACCGCGGAAATAAGCTGGCTTGATGTGAGCGTGGAAATAAACATTCCTATCGCGATCAGAGCACAGCCGAGGAGAAAGAAGGCAAATATTCCGCCGTAAGAGGCGGTGAAGTTCACCGTGCCGAAAAAGGAGAGAAGTATCGGATACATACAAAGAATAGCAGTGGATGCCGCATGCACGGTAAGCATTGCAAGATACTTGCCCACAACGACACGCGTCATTCCGATGGGAAGAGCGTAAAGCAGCTGGTCCGTGCGAGAGCTTTTTTCCTCGGCGAAGGAACGCATGGTAAGTATCGGCACGGCAAGAAAGAATATAAATGCCGCGCTGTTCAGTGTCTGCTCAAATTCGGGCGAGCCGACTCTGAAATTCATTATCGTAGCGAAAATTCCGGTTATAATAAGCACAAGGGCAATGTAAACCACACCCGTCATGTTGCTGAAGTGTCCCCTCAGCTCTTTTTTATATTGTGCAAGCATTACTCGTCACCTCCGTTGCCTTCATTATTGTCGCTTGATGTAAATATCGGAGTGTACTCAGCGTCCTCAACGCTGTAGTCATCGCTCACAGCACCGTCCTCCGACGGATGGGATTCCGTCAGCGAGAGGAATACTCGCTCAAGCGATGCCTCCTCATAGTTCATTGCGATTATAGGCAGTCTCTCATCGGCAAACGCAAAGAATATCCTGTCGCGGATATCGCTGTTCTTCGCCGTTTCGAATTCCGCGCTCACGACTCCGGCGCCCTTCTGAGCAACATTGAGTGCTCGAAGGTCCTCTATGCCTCTGAGTATCTCCTCCGCCTGCGAAACGGAGCATCTTGCCTCGAGACGGATTTTTGCCGAGCCCGCGAACATTGTACGAAGGTTCTCGATAGCATCCGCGGCAACGACCGTGCCCTCGGATATTATCACGGTATAGTCGCATATCTCCTCGATCTCAGTGAGAATGTGGCTTGATATGATGACCGTATGAGACTCGCCAAGCTCGCGGATGAGCGCGCGTATCTCAATTATCTGTCTGGGGTCGAGTCCGACTGTCGGCTCGTCAAGGATGACTATCGGCGGATTGCCGAGTATTGCCTGCGCGATTCCGACGCGCTGGCGGTAGCCCTTCGACAGATTTCCGATAAGCCTGTTCTGAACCCTGTCAATTCCGGTCTTCTCCATTGCTGCGGCAATTCCGTTATAAAGCTCCGAGCGCTTCAGTCCCTTTGCCTCGCCGACATAGCAAAGATATTCGAACACCGTCATGTCAAAATACAGCGGCGGCTGCTCCGGCAGGTAGCCGATGCAGCGCTTTGCCTCGATGGCGTCGTCGAAGATATCGAAGCCGTTTACGGTGACCTCTCCGGAATCCGGAGCAAGACAGCCCGTAAGTATGTTCATCGTGGTGGATTTTCCGGCGCCGTTAGGTCCGAGAAAGCCGTATATACGACCGTCCTCGAATGTAAAGCTGACGCCGTGAAGAGCAGTATTTTGCCCATAGCGCTTTACAAGATTCTCTGCCTTTATCAAGTTTGTGTTCCTCCGTTTCGGTTAGTATATGTGAATAATATCGGTTAAACAGCTAAATTACATTATACCTCATAAGAGTTAATAAAGTATGAACGCCGGCTTTGTTCGGCGCATAAAACGCTTTTTTTACGTCTTGCGCGATAAATTGTGCATTTTTTCATTGCAAAATAAAAAAATATGTAGTATAATCTTTGTGTATGACTTTATGGGCAGGAAAATTGAGCCTGCGGGAAGGACGCTGTATGGGAAGAGATATCGGGATCGACCTCGGCACAGCTACCGTGCTTGTTTACGTTAAAGGGCGCGGGATCGTGCTGAAGGAGCCTTCGGTTGTCGCCATCGACAACAACACAAACAGGATACTCAAGGTCGGTCGCGAAGCTCAGCAAATGCTCGGAAGGACGCCCGGCAACATTACTGCCATACGCCCTCTTCGCGACGGCGTAATAAGCCAATACGACGTTACAATGCGAATGATTCGCCATTTTATAAAGCGAGCGTGCGGAAGCTCGCTTCTGCTACGTCCGCGACTCATTGTATGCGTGCCGAGCGGAATAACCGAGGTCGAGGAGCGCGCGGTCGTTGACGCGGCAACTCAGGCGGGAGCAAAGAAAACCTTTCTGATTGAAGAGCCCGTAGCAGCGGCTATCGGCGCAGGCATCGATATATCAAAGCCGAACGGTCATATGGTCGTCGATATCGGCGGAGGCACGACCGACATTGCCGTAATATCCCTCGGAGGAGTCGTCGTTTCCGAGTCCATAAAGGTAGCGGGCGACAGATTCGACGAGGCTATAATGCGTTATGTAAGAAAAAAGCACAATGTGCTTATCGGCGAGCGCACTGCCGAAGAGATAAAGATCAAGGTCGGTGCAGTATGGCAGCATGACGAACCTAAGATCATCGAGGTCAAGGGACGCTGCCTACGCGAGGGACTGCCCAGACTTATCAGAATAGCCTCCTTCGAAATGCCGCAGGCGCTTGAGGAACCGATACGCGCAATAGTCGAGGCTGTCTGCTCTGTCATTGAGCGAACTCCCCCCGAGCTCATCGGCGACGTTCTTGCAAACGGTATCGTAATGACCGGCGGCGGAAGCCTCATTTACGGTCTTGACCGACTTATCGAAAGTGTCACCGGAATACGCACACGTGTTGCCGACAAGGCAGTCTCCTGCGTTGCGGTCGGCACGGGAGTGGCGCTTGACTATATTTCCTCGCTCCCCGAGGGAACGGTCAACCTGTCGCGTCAGAGGCTGTCAAGGGCATAATTTTTCGGGACTCGCGCGGAGCACTCGATGCACTGCCGTGAGTCCTTTTATTTTACAGCATTTGCTTGTCACACATGTTATCCCTGTGTGATGCTTTCAAAAAAATTATCTGATTTTTCCCGCAACGGAGGTTCCAATGACAAAAGACTCACGCTCATATTTCTACAAAAGCTTCTTTTTGATGCTGATTTCGATAGCAATGCAAAACGTGCTTGTCTACAGCGTCAATCTTGCCGACAATGTAATGCTCGGACGCTTCAGCGAAAGCGCGATGTCCGGTGTCGGTCTCGTCAACCAAATTCAGTTTCTCCTACAGATGCTCGTTACGGGCACAGGCGAGGGCATTACGGTCATCGCTTCACGGCACTGGGGCGAGGGAGACACAGCCTCTGTGCGCCGCATCACAAGTGTCGGTATGCGCTTTGCGCTCGTGTTCTCCGGTATTATTTTCGTTGCAGCCTTCTTCTTCCCCGAGGCTGTGCTCGGAATACTTACAAACAAGCATGAATACATCGTCGAGGGTGCAAAATATCTTCGAATCATTGCCTTCACGTATCCGATATTCGCGATAAGCAATATTCTTCTTGCTTCGCTTCGAAGCGTTGAGACCACGCGCATCGGTCTTTGGATCTCGGTAGTAACGCTGATTTCAAATATATCGCTCAATTACCTTCTCATCTTCGGCAAGGCGGGCTTTCCCAAGATGGGTGTACGCGGCGCCGCTGTCGCGACTCTCATTTCACGTGTTATTGAGCTTGTTATCATTACACTTTACACCTTCCTTATCGATAAGAAGATACGCCTGAGGCTTGGCGACTTCTTCTCCCCTGTCGGCGAGATGCTTCGGCGCTTTGCAAAGACGGGACTTCCCTGTATATTCTCGTCAGGCTCATGGGGAATTGCAATGGGGCTTCAAACTGCGATACTCGGCAGACTTGAGGAATCGGTCGTTCCCGCCAACAGCATCGCAACGACCGTGTTTTCGATAATGACCGTATTCATCTACGGCTCGGCGACAGCTGCGGCTGTTGCTCTCGGAAAGATGCTCGGCGAGAATAAGGCACTCATAGCCGAGGGCAGTCTGACCGCCGAGGAAAACCTCGCGCAGGTAAAGTCACGCACTCGCACCTTACAGGTAATATTCCTTATTTTAGGTGTAGCGGCGTCAGTCGCGCTGTTTGCCGTTAAGGGACTCGTTATCGGCTTCTACGACATCTCTCCCGAGACCGAAAGGCTCACGAACAGCTTTATGTGCGTGCTTTGCGTAACGCTTCTCGGAACCGCTTATGAGATGCCGTGCCTGACGGGTATCATCCGTGCGGGCGGTGATACAAGCTTTGTCTTCTACAACGACCTTATCTTCATGTGGTGCATCGTGCTGCCGTCATCGTTTATCTCAGCATTTGTATTAAAGCTCTCGCCTGTCATCGTGTTTGCATGCCTTAAGAGCGATCAGGTGCTGAAATGCGCTGTCGCCGCAGTCAAGGTAAACAGGTACCGCTGGATCCGCGACGTATAAATTAAGCTTCAAAAGGGCTGCGAGAACCCATACGGATTCTCGTAGCCCTTTTGTTATATCTGCTTTGTCAAAAGCATTCTTGCGTTTCCGTCGTAATAGCCGCCGGCGGCATCCGTTACCGTATAGCTAACGGTAAGGAAATAGTTGCCGCTTCCGACGAAGTTGGAGTAATCCGTTCTCGCCTTTGCAAGCGAATCCGCGTCAACGACTACGTTGAACCTATCGGGCAGTCCGCACTTTGTGACGAGTGCGTCCTTGATGAGCTCTTCAAGCGCCTCGGCTGTAAGTGTATCCGAGGTTCCGAAGGTTGCCGTTATCCACTTGACCTTGGCGGAATACTGCGAGATCGCCGTCTTCATCTCCTCCTCGGAGGCTGTCAGTTTTCTGTCAGAAGAGAAGTCAGGTCCCTTGACGGCACTGCCGTTATTCTTGATCGTAACGTCGTCGTGGACAAGCTCAGGTGACGACGAGCTTACCGTATATGTCTTGTTGAAAGGACCGGTTCCGCTGCCGTGTGTCGCGCACTGACCGAAGGCACCTGTCTTCTCGCACTTGAATGCGTTGTAAAGCGCTATGGTTCCCGCAGCGCGGCAGGTGTCGTCGCCGAGTCCGGCGTAAAGGTTGACACGTCCGTTGAATCTCTCAGCGAAATAAGAAGAATCGTAGTAGCGCGAGCCCTCGGAGTAATCCGGGAAAAACGAGCCGTGGACTCTGCCCTCCTTATAGCCTCCGACATCCGACATCCACGGCACGTTGGGATTGCACTCCGTAACGCGGTCGTAAAGTCCCGCAACGGCTACGCTCTGGAAGCCGCCCATAGAGCCGCCCGCGACTGATATATCGCGTCCGTTCCAATATTCGCCGAACTGCTTCTCGGTGAAGCGTATCGCCTGTATGTCACGCATGAGCATTCCGAGGAAATAGCTCTCCTCGCGCGTGGGATTATCAAAGCACCAGCCCTCGATATCTTTGGCATGCTGTGTATAATAATCCTCCGACATGTGGTCGCTGACCTCATTACGGTTGACCGATACACATATTTCATTCGGTGAGCATATCGCGCCGTTCGACGCAGGCAAGCCGTAGCCGAAATATGTGACCGATATCGGCAGCGAGCCGTGCTTTGCGCTTTCGGGATATGAAATATGTACGGATGCGACCGTACCGAGGCTCTGCACCTCTGCGTAATATACCTTATAGCCCGCCGTCTTACAGAGCTCGCACTCCTTAAACACCTTGGCTGTCGGCTCCACCTTCATCAGCTCCGCGACCTTTGCATCCCAGAAGGAGTCAAAGTCGTCGGGCTTTGCTGCAAGAGCCCTGATGTTGTAGAAGTCAAAGGCGACGCCCGCACTGAGTGTGGCTTCGACGGATGACATCTTTTCACCCTTGCGGTTTGCAGCGTATACGGAAAGGTAGCCGCAGCCGGGCTTCTTCATTCCGTCAAACTCGAGAATAAGCTGTCCCGTGTGACCCGGAACGGCAGCCTCTCGCGTGTATTTCGCGTCATCGATATAAAAATAGAACAGCTGCGGTGCAGAAACGAGTCTGTCCTCTGAGATCATCGAGATCCTGAATGTAACGCTGTCGCCGAGGTCGTACGAAAGCGGATTCTTATCCGTCTCGCAGACGAATGAAACGCTGTCTGCATCAGTCACGGAGTCGAGCGTGTACGTTCCGCGGCAGGAATATCCGCTCGGGATATTGAAGTGCGCGCGAAGCGAGGCAGCCTCGGTAAATATTCGCGGCATGTACGAAAGCGCAAAGGGGGTAGAAACGTTGATATAGAGACTTCCGTCGCTCTCGGAAAGACTGTACTCAAGCATACGGAGCTCGTCGTCCACACCGAACACGATACTGTACTCGCAAGGCTTATCGGAGCTGTTCAGTGACGCCCCGGTCGCCGTATTTACCGCCGCAAGCGTGTCGGCAAGCTGCTTTTCGCTGAAGACGTCGCTGTATACCGCAAAGCTGTCGAGCGAAACACCGCCGATGCTCGGCTTCGCCGAGTACAGGTCAAGTGCAGCACCGAGTCTCACGGTCATTGTAGCGATCTCGGCGCGCGTTGCAGTCTTCTCAGGATTAAAGTTACCTGCCTCGTCACCCTCGACGAGACCTATGCGGCGCATTTTATCTACCGCGTCTCTCGACCATTTGGCTATTTTCTTCGCGTCGGTAAAGGCGTCAATCGCGTTTGCGGCGTCGGGAAGCTCTACCCAGATGTAATCAAGATATCGTCCCGTCATCACCATGAGCTCCTGGCGGGAGATCTGGTTGTCACCGCGGAAGGTATTGTCCTCATAGCCTGTAACTATACCTGCGTCGGACGCCCATCCGACAGCGGCTGCATACCACTTCTTAGCGCCGACATCGGTGAAAGCATTGTCCGTGTCGCCCTCCGCTCCGCAAAGACGTGCAAGTATCGTCACATACTGCGCGCGTGTTACGGACTCGTTCGGGGCAAAGAGTCCGCCGGGCTTGCCCTCCATGTAGTTCTTTTCGTATGCATCCTTGACAGCGTCATAATACCATGCTTTTTCTTTGACATCGCTGTACGGAAGATCTGCCGCCGACACCGACACCGTCAGCACAGCCGTAACGAGCGCCAAAAGCACGACAATTAACGAAAAAGGCTTTTTCATAGCTGCTCTCCTTTGTTTTGTTGGATTTGCTTATACTTATTAATAATTATAGCATCAAATACACATATTTGCAATAGCTATTTTGTAATTTTCGTCAAGAACGCATGCGGTATTACAGTACGTCGCTCACAAAGCCGTAAGGCGTCAGGCGGTCAATGCACGTAAAGCCGAGCGAGCGCAGGTAATCGGCACACTGTTCAAATGCGTAATCGATATTCTCCGCACGGTGTGCATCTGAAGACAGCGTTACCGTGCAGCCGAGCTCAAGCAGCTCGCGCAATATAAAATCTGCCGGATACGGTGAGGTCCTCAGTCGGCGAGCCATCGCACCCGTATTCACCTCAAAGCGGCGGCAGCTCTCTGCGATGCTGTGTACGGCGTCAAGCGCGCAGCGTCGGTAACGCGCATTTGTCTGATCTATATCATTGTATTTTGTCAAAAGATCAAAGTGACCTACGATATCGGGCTTTGTTCGCTCGACATGACGCACGAGTGATGAGAAGTACTCCTCTGCATATTTCACCTCATCCGAAGCAAAATATCTGTCGATGCATTCTCTTTGCACCTCGCGCGACAGGTCGACGGGTATGCTCTGCCCTCCCGCATTCACAAAATGCACGGAAGCTATTATGTAATCGTAAAGCTCTCGGCGATACTCGGTGTCCGCATCAAGCTCGAGTCCGCAGAACACCTCTATCCGTCCCCTGTATTTCTCGGCACAGCGTCTGACCTCGGCGACATATGCATCCGCGTTCGTTACCGAGATGCCGAAGCCCGCCTGCTCGACATATGAATGGTCGGAAATTCCAAGCGACACAAAGCCCGCGTCAAGCGCTGCCTTGATATTTTCCTCGACGCTGTCGGCGCCGTCCGAAAATTTTGTGTGAGTATGTAAATTCGATCTTGCAGTAAATTTTGACATTGGATGTTCTCCTTTTTTGACTGACTTAATTATATACGATACGGCGCCGAATTGCAAGTGCGTTATGTGCTCTCATCGCAGAAGCGTATTAAAAGAGTCGGTCGAAGCGCTCTCCGACCGACTCTTTTATTATCATTTCTCCGACAGCTTCTCGCGCAGCGCATCGATCGCCATTTTATACCCTTCGAAGCCGTGACCCGCTATTGTCTTAAAGCATGCCATTCCGGCGTAGGAGATCTGCCTGAAGGCCTCCCTCTCGGAGACCTTAGACAGGTGTACCTCGACCGCGGGAAGCGCAACCGCCTTCAGCGCATCGAGTATTGCAATGCTCGTATGTGTATAGGCTGCGGGATTTATCACAATACCGTCGAATACTCCGTATGCCTGCTGAATTTTTTCAACGAGCTCTCCCTCGTGATTTGACTGAAATATCTCAAGCTCGACTCCCGCGCTGACTGCCACATCCGTTACACTTCTCACAAGGTCATCGTAGCTTTCGCTGCCGTATATCTTCGGCTCGCGAATACCGAGCATGTTAAGATTAGGTCCGTTGATTACAAGTATTTTCATAATTTAGCTCCTGTGGCGCTCACGCCATGATTTCCGAATAGCTGCCGAGATACTTGAACTCCTCCGCTATGGTGTCGAGCTCGCATATGAGTCTGACAAATTCATCGGAGTATACCGAGGTCTCAAGGTCAAAATAAAACATGAATTCGAAGTCACGGTCGGGCATCGGTCGGCTCTCGAGCTTGCGCAGGTTGATACCGAGAGCATACAGACGCGCAAGTGCCTTGTAAAGCGCGCCGGGCTTATGCGGCAGCGTGAGCATAAGGCTCGTTCTGTCGGCTCCGGGATAAATTTCAAGCTCTCGCGATATGCAAATAAACCTTGTGTGATTGTTATCCGTATCCTGCACCGCACGCGCTATGCAGTCAAGACCGTAAAGCTCCGCACAGCTGTGTGAGGCCAGCGCCGCAATATCGCGTCTTTCGCTTTTCGCAACCATTTCGGCCGCAACTGCCGTATTGGCGCACGGTGTGACCTTAACGCCCTTGAGCGTTGAAAGAAATTCCGCGCTCTGGCTTATTGCCTGCTCATGGGAAAACACCTCGCGAACGTCCTCAAGGCGCACGCCGCGCTTTACAAGCATATTGTGCTCGATCTTAATTCGTGTGCTTCTCACGATATTGAAGTTTCGAGACAGCATAAGGTCGTAGACCTTATTTACCGAGCCTGCCGTGGAATTTTCTATCGGAAGCACTCCGTATCTGCACAGCCCGCTTTCGACGGCGGTGAAAACAGACTCGAAGTCCTTCATATACATTATTGACGGCGAACGGAACATTCTTTCACAGGCTGCCGTGGAATATGCTCCCTCCACTCCCTGGCAGGCAACCGTACAGCTTTCGGGAAAAAGGTGAGGTGTGTTCTCGATGGCATTCGAAATTTTATCGAAGAGCTCTGTGCGCGGCTCATTGATCGAAGACTGATATGAACGGCTTAGCTCGAATATGAGCGAATACAGCACACGTACTCCGGCACGGAATTCCTCGGGAACGCTCTCGGCGATGCGGGTGAGCTTTTCGCGCTCGCGGCGCGAATCAAGGATGGGAAGCGAATTTTCCTTTTTATATCTCGCGATATCTCCCGATATACGCATTCTCTCGATAACGGCTTCCGTTATCGCTTTATCTGCTTCGTCAATCTTCAGACGAAGCTCATCAAGTCCGTTATTCATAGTATTTCCTTTCACTCGGTTTTAAGAGGATATCCCGCCTCGAGCATTGCATCGAGAAGAACAAGCGCACATGACGCCTCGACGCAGGGAGCTGCCCGCCTTACGATGCAAGGGTCGTGTCTTCCCTTTATCGCAAGCTTCACGTTTTCCTCGCGTGACAGGGATACGCTGTCCTGCTCACGGGCGATCGAAGGGGTCGGCTTAAAGGCAACGCGGAACACTATCGGCATTCCCGTGGAGATACCGCCTATAACGCCTCCGTGATTGTTGGTCTGCGTTACGATTTTTCCGTTACTTACGCTGTAGCTGTCATTGTGCTCGCTTCCGCGGAGGCGAGCCGCCTCGAAGCCGAGACCGAACTCAATGCCACGCACCGCGGGTATTCCGAACACAGCAGCGGCTATTCTGTTTTCAATACCGCCGAACATCGGCTCTCCGATTCCTCCCGGGAAGCCGCACGCCTCGCACTCGATAATGCCTCCGACGGAATCTCCCTCCGCGCGTGCAGCGTCGATGGCGGCAGTCATTGCCTCCTCGGACGAGCTCACGCCTCCGATCTCGGTAATGCGTGACGAAACCGTAATTCCGTTTTTCTCAAGGAGCTGCAAGGCAAGAGCGCCCGCTATGCACAGCGGTGCGGTAAGTCTGCCGGAAAAATGTCCTCCGCCCGCAAAATCGTTGTGCTCTCCGAATTTAAGATACGCCGGGTAGTCCGCGTGTGACGGACGCGGCACATCGCACATCTCCGAATAATCAGAGCTTCGCGTATTGAGATTGCGAATGACCGCCGCTATCGGCGCACCGCAGGTGTATTCTCCTGAAAAGCCGGATAAGAGCTCCACGCTGTCGCTTTCGTGACGCGGTGTAGACTGAGCATTGCGTCCCGGAGCGCGCCGCTCCATAAATTCCTCAAGAGCCTGTCTGTCGACCTTAAAGCCCGCAGGAAAGCCGTCGATGACCGCGCCTATCGCCGGAGCGTGAGACTGTCCGAATATCGACACCTTCAGCACATTACCAAATATACTTGCCATATATCCCTCACAAAAATCATATTTTCGTCTTCACGATATTTCAAGCTGTCCGCCGAGCGCAGCGAAGTCCTCCCAGAACGTCGGGTACGACTTTGCGACGCATTCGGCGTCCGTCACTGTCACGTCTCCGTCGGCTGCGGCTGCGGCTACTGCCGCACACATTGCTATCCTGTGATCCGCGTGCGGGTCAATGACCGCTCCGCAAAGGCGCTCACGCCCGTTTATGATAAGCCCGTCCGAATACACGCGAACATCACCGTTCATTCGAGATATGAGCTCGCTGACCGTTGCAAGGCGGTCGCTTTCCTTATATCTCAGGCGCGCACCGCCGCTGAGCACGCTCTCGCCGAGCGCCGTTGACGCTGCAACAGCCATTACGGGAAGAGCATCCGGAATATGCTCACAGCTGAAATCAGCTGCGCTGAGTCTGTCGCGAGAGCGCACCGTGAACATATTGTCACCTACGGTAAGCTCCGCACCCATCTCGCGAACGACATCAAGTATTCTGCGGTCCCCCTGTTCGGAAGCCGTGTCGATTCCCGTGCAGGTTATTCCGTTTTTCGACATTGCACCCGCGACAGCCCAGAACGAAGCACCGGACCAGTCGCCGGCGACCGTGAGCTCTCCGGGTGAACGGTATTCTCCGTCGAGCGATATTCTCTCCTCCTCAAGTGACACACGGATGCCAAAGCGCTCCATTGCAGCACGCGTCAGCTTGATATAGCCGAGCGACTCGGTCTTGCCGACGAGTGAAATGTGTCCGCCGCCGAGCAGCGGCAGTGCAAACATCAGTCCCGAGACAAATTGCGAAGAGACACTGCCCGATATCAACAGCTCGCGCGTTTCAAGCCTGCCCGAAAGGTGAAGGTACTTCCCGTCCCTTTCGAGCCTGACGCCGCAGCGTGCAAGCTCGCTGTCAAGCGGAGACAGCGGACGCTCGGAGAGCTTGCCCTCCATGTAAAACGTGCATTCTGCGTCGAGAGCTGCGGCAACAGGTATCAGAAAGCGAAGTGTCGAGCCGCTGTCGCGGCAGCGAAGGCATGCGCCGCGGCGCACCCTTTCAATAGGCGTGAGCTCATAGCCGTACTCAGTTCTGACAACACCTGCGCCAAGCGCCTCAAGGCAATCCGCCGTCGCCTCGATATCGCTGCATATTCCGTTCAGGTATATTCTGCACGGCGCGTCCGAGAGCGCGGCACATATCATCGCGCGGTGAGCCTCGGACTTCGACGCCGGAACTGCAACTGTGCCAGACAGCTGTGCGTCTTTTATAACAACCTTCATTATTTCAGCCTCCGTCAGAGTCCCTTTGACACGAATTGTTCGACGTCATCTGTCAAAATACGGTGTATTCCGCATTTGCCGATATCTTCTGTTATTATAAAGTCGATATACTCGCCGCGGCGCTTCTTATCGGAAAGCATTACGCGCGCGAGCTCTGCTGCCGTGTAATCGCATTCGGTTCTGTGACCGAGCGAGGACACGACCGAGCAGATCCTTTCGGCTGTTGCGCTCGCAAGCAAGCCCTCGGCGGCACACGTCCGCGCTATTATCGCGCAGCCCGTGGCTACTGCCGCGCCGTGCGATATTTTCATATCGCTCAGGGTCTCAATTGCGTGTCCGACCGTATGACCGAGGTTAAGCAGTGCTCTCTCTCCGCGGTCATTCTCGTCTCGTGAGACCACACCCGCCTTCAGCGCAACGCAGGTCGATATTACGTATTCTCTGTCAAATGCACTGCCATAGCGTTCGAGATGCGCGAAGAGCTCGGGCGAGTAAAGTATTCCGTACTTCAGCACCTCACCGCAGCCGTCGGCATAATACTCGTCAGGAAGTGTATCAAGGCAATTTATGTCGCACAGCACGCCGAGCGGCTGATGGAACGCGCCGAGCAGATTCTTTCCCATCGGAAGATCGACTGCGCACTTGCCGCCGACAGATGAGTCAACTGCCGAAAGAAGCGTTGTAGGCATTTGTATATAGTCAATGCCGCGAAGATATGTCGCTGCCGAGAAGCCCGCGATATCCCCGACCACGCCTCCACCGAGCGCAATAACCGCGTCGCTGCGGGTCAGGTGCTCCTCAGACAGGAACTTGACAATGTCAAGATATACCTGCGGATTTTTCGACTCCTCGCCGTGCGGGAAAGCGAAGCACGACACGCAAAAGCCGCTTTTCTTGAGGCTTTTGATTACCGTGTCCGCATACAGTGACGAAACCGTGTCGTCACTTATCAGCGCGATATGCTCCGCCTTTGTAAGAGACGCGGCATATTCGCCGACCTTGCTCAGGGCATCTGAAGTCACACTCACTGTATACGGCTTTGATGTTTCTACTCTAATATTACTTGACACCGTCTACCTCCTCCTTTCTGCACCTGCCCTCGTCAAGCAGACGACGAAGCGTGTCGCTGTCCGAAGCGGCTATCGCGTCCTTATATTCCGTAAGGCGATCTATGATGCAGCCAAGCTCGAAAAGCAAATTCTCGCGATTATCCAAAAACAGCTCCGTCCACATATCGGGATTCAGCCACGCTACTCTTGTCATATCGCGGTAGCTGCCCGCGGAAAAGCCGTTGTGACCCTCTGCCGTCGGGCTCATGATATACGCGCTTGACACGATATGCGCGAGCTGCGACGTAAAAGCTATCATTTTGTCGTGGGCGTCTGCGGTCGTGACCGATATACTGCCGAAGCCCACCGGCGTAAGTATACGCTTAACGCGCTCAAGAAGCTCGATGTCATCGTATCTCGGAGGGACTATTACCATCGGAGCGCCGATGAACATGTCCGCGCGCGAATACTTAAAGCCGCTGTGGTGTGTGCCCGCCATCGGATGTCCTCCGACGAAGGTGAAGCCGTATTCTCTCGCCGCCTCAAAGCCTGCGCGGCACACCTTATCCTTCGTTCCGCAGAGGTCGACGACAAGTGCCGACTGCGGAAAGCGCGCTGCGTCTTTTTTTAACGTTTCGACCGTAGCCTCGGGATAGACGGCAATAAATATCGCATCGCACTGCGCATATTTCTCGGCGGTCAGGCGTCCGTCGAGCACTCCCGCCATAATTGCGAAATCTGTGACCGTGTCCGACATATCCGAGCCGAGGACGCGGTGCCCCGCTGCCTTATATGCCCTTGCAAACGAGCCGCCGATAAGTCCGAGTCCGATAACGCCGACGGTCATGACGTCTGTTTTTTCCGTATTACTCATTGATGCATTTCCTTATCTTCATCACACGCTCCGCCGTATGTGCGAACTGCTCGGGAGTCAGTGACTGAGCCCCGTCGCAAAGCGCATGCATGGGGTCGTTGTGTACCTCTATCATTATTCCGTCCGCACCGCAAGCCGCCGCGGCAACCGCCATCGGCTCGACGAGCCTTGAGTGACCGGTTGCGTGGCTCGGGTCGACGACAACCGGAAGGTGCGTCAGCTCACGAAGCACGGGGACAGCGGAAAGATCGAGTGTATTTCTCGTGTAGGTCTCGAAGGTGCGTATTCCGCGCTCGCAAAGGATAATATTCGTGTTTCCGCCGGACATGATGTACTCGGCGCTCATAAGCAGCTCCTTTATCGTATTGGCAAGCCCGCGCTTCAGGAGTATCGTCTTATTTGTGCGTCCGAGCTCCTTTAAC
>CAYNHY010000003.1:0-33469 GCA_964397225.1 uncultured Ruminococcus sp. | reverse complement strand
TTCATCTTCAGAACATCGTCCGCGTGCATTACGGGCACACCTTCCGTTTTGATGCTGAGCGATTCGGGCGCACGTCGCGTGAAGACTGCCTCAAGTGTCATGTCGCTGTTTTGTCTGACAGCCGCTTCGACACCGCGTCCGAGATTTCCGTAGCCGTAAATACCGATCCTTATACTCATGTTGATCTCCTTTTCGCCGCCGCGCGGCGGCATAGATTTGCACGAAAGATACGTATACGTATCTTCGCGCCGCGTTCTCTTTCGAGAGGGAATTGTATCCGCAAATATTTTATCACAAATAAAGCCGATTTTCAATTCCTCTCACGTGAATTAGCTCCGCGCAGGCAAATTTTTTTCTCTCGCGCGAAAACTTTAAAAAAAAGCGGGCACGGCACCGGTAAAATAACCATGCCGTACCCGCCATTTTGGGAACGAAGCTGTTTTTAAGAACAGCCGCCTTTTTTGTGGTCACCACACTCTTTGCAGTACGGACAGCCGACGCATTTTTGTCCGCGGCGGTGTGCCCTTACGAGATACCATACCGCTGAGCCGACGATAGCGGCAAGTATCAAAATGAGGATAATGTTTGCCGTCATATGTTGAGGCCTCCTTTACTGTGAAATGTTTGTCAGTTCTTGAGCGCGTATTCTTCCGCGAGATGCTTATCCGTGTTGCGGATGAGAGCTATCACGATTCCGACCATTACAAGAACCGCCGCGAGACCGCCGAGCGCACCTGCGATGTTAAGGGATGCGGGAGCGGTGATGAGAGTTCCGATAGTGTAAACAAGGTATGCAACGGTGAAGCCTGTTCCGAGCTGGAGGCCGATACCGCCCCAGAGCCACTTGCCGCTCTTCATCTCGGAGTTCATGGCGCCGATAGCCGCGAAGCACGGGGGTGTGTAAAGGTTGAACATAAGGTAAGCAAGAGCTGCGACCTTGGTGATGGCGATGATTCCGGCAACCTCGTAGCCTGTGCCCTCCAGCATTGCGAGCTCATCCATGTCGATGAGGGTATCAAGTCCCACAAAGCAAACCGCAAGCGTACCTACAACGTTCTCCTTCGCGATGAAGCCCGTGATAGCCGCTGCCGCGAGCTGCCAGGAGAGCACACCGACGATGGGGTAGATAAGGTAAGCAAAGGGAGAAGCGATGGAGGCGAGAATGGAGGAGTCCGCGTTTTCTGCGACGCTGAAGCTCCAGGTGAAGGTCTGCATGATCTGGACTGCCATGTTGCAAAGGAGGATGATCGTAGCTGCCTTTACGATGTAAGCCCAGCCGCGGGAGCACATCGACTTGAAGGCGCCCCAGAAGGAGGGAACCTTGTACTCGGGAAGCTCGATGATGAACATCGACTTTCTTGCCTTGTAGCCCGCAATGCGGTTGACAAGAAGCGCGCCGAGGAAAATAAGGATGATACCGGAGAGGTACATGAGCGTGCTGACCCAGCCAGCTTTATCGAAGAATGCACCTGCAAAAAGAGAAATAACAGGAATCTTCGCGCCGCAGGGCATGAAGGGAGCGAGCATTGCTGTTGCGCGTCTCTCACGCTCGTTGCGGATGGTACGGCTTGCCATGACGCCGGGAACGGCGCAGCCGACGGTGATAACGAAGGGAATTACGGATTTACCGGAGAGACCGACCCTCTTGAAGATCGGGTCGAGAACGACAGCAACACGGGACATGTAGCCACAGTCCTCAAGCAGCGCGATGAGGAAGTACATGACCATAACGAGCGGCAAAAATCCGACGACCGCGGAAACACCGCCGATGATACCGTCGACAAGAATTGCCGAAATGATCGGGTGCGCGTCGACAAGAAGCTCGCCGACCCACTCCTGGAAGCTTTCAAGCAGCCCTGTGAGAAAATCGGCAATGGGTGCGCCGACCCAGACCTGCGAGATCTGGAATACGAGGAACATTACGACAGCGAAGATCGGGATTCCGAGCCACTTGTTCGTAAGCACGTCATCGATCTTGTCACCGATGTTCTTATCCTTTGTAAGCACCTTACGTGTTTCAACCTCGGACACGATGCCTTTAACGAAGTCGAATCTCCTGCGATCGGCCTCGGCTACAGCTTCCTTGCTCGTGAGGTCAACGTCTCCCTCTGAGTAGGGAGCAGGCTGGACTCTGCCCCGGCTTGCGGCAGCTGCCTGAACGACCGCCTTCAGACCCTCGGATGAGGTGGATACGGTGTTGATAACGGGGCAGCTGAGCTTTTCCTCGAGAGCCTTTACGTCGATGCGTGTGTCCTTCTTCTTATTGATATCGCTCTTGTTAAGCGCGACTACAACGGGAATCCCGAGCTCGAGCAGCTGAGTCGTGAAGAAAAGGCTTCGGCTGAGGTTCGACGCGTCAACGATGTTGATGATGACGTCGGGATTCTCGCCCTTTACATAGGAGCTTGTAACGCTCTCCTCGCTCGTGAACGGCGACATGGAGTATGCTCCCGGAAGGTCGACGGCTATGAGCCTGTCACTTCCCGCGTAAGCCTTCTTAATTGGGTGTTCCTTTTTTGCTACGGTGACGCCCGCCCAGTTGCCGACCTTCTCGTTACGTCCCGTGAGGGCGTTGTACATGGTGGTCTTACCTGAGTTGGGGTTGCCTGCCAAAGCAATTCTCATACAGATATCCTCCTGCGGTGTGGTTTTATATATGTATCCTTTCGGATAGTGGTGCGTTGTGGGGAACAAGGTTAGCTACAGCTAACCTTGTTCCGGAAGCTCGACCGAACAGCGCTGTTCGGTCGAAAAATAACTTCTCAGATGATTATCGCGCCTGCGAGCTGGTTGTCGATGCTGTATCTTGCATCCTTAATGGAAACAACGCAGCCACCGCGACGGCGAGCGACAACGGTTATCGCCTCTCCGCTATAGCAACCGAGAGAGAAAAGGAAGGAGTTGAGCTCCTCGTCGTCGGTCTTGATATCCTTGATGATGTATTCGGTGCCTTCAATGGCTTCGTTCAGTGTCATGGATAAGTCCTCCGATCGTTTATTGTCTGTGCTACCATGAGCTTTATGATGCACGAAAAGGTTAGCTTTAGCTAACTATCGTAATTATACTACCGCAACAGGGCTTTGTCAATAGCTCATCGCAAATTTTTTTGAAAAAATTTCAAACGTCCGGAGCGCGGGCAAAAAATCGGCGCAGTGTATTGACACTGCCGCGCTACTGTGGTATAATTTTAATGAAAAGTGAATTTCAAACCTATGAAAGGAACTACGGCTATGAAGAGAATCAAGACCATCAAGACACGTGACCTCAAGGCAAGTGCCGCTTGCGGCGGTTGCGGTGAGTGTCAGACCTCCTGCCAGTCTGCTTGCAAGACCTCCTGCGGTGTTGCTAACCAGAAGTGCGAGAGCAAGAAGGACTAATTTGCCGTGTCTACCCGCTGTTTGCCGCGACCCGCGCAAACAGCGGTTTTCACTTTTAATCACATTTTATTAACGCACGGAGTATATGATGATACATCAGTTCAAAAATAACGGCTACAATATCGTGCTCGATATGGCAAGCGGTTCCGTCTTCAGCGTGGACGAGCTCGCCTATGACGCAATATCGATGTTTGAGTCGCACGACGCGGAGAGCATCATCTCGACCTTGACCGAGAAACACAGTGTCGAGCGCAGCGAGGTCGAGGAATGTCTTGAGGATATCAGGGCACTTCGCGACGACGGACGCCTTTTCAGCGAGGACACGTATGAGAATGTCGAGGTCATGAAACGCGGCGGCAATGTAATAAAGGCGCTTTGTCTGCACGTTGCCCACACCTGCAACCTCAACTGCTCGTATTGCTTTGCCGGACAGGGCAAGTACCACGGCAGCGAGGCTATAATGAGCGAAAGGGTCGCACACCGCGCGATAGATTTCCTTGTCGAAAACTCGGGCGACAGACGTAATCTTGAGGTCGACTTCTTCGGCGGCGAGCCGCTGATGAATCTTGATGTGGTCAAGAGCACCGTCCGCTACGCGCGAAGCATCGAGGAGGCGACAGGCAAGTGCTTCCGCTTTACTCTTACGACCAACGGAATGCTCATCGACGATGACGTGATAGATTTCGCAAATCGCGAGATGCACAATGTCGTGCTCAGCCTCGACGGCAGACAGCACGTACACGACAGGCTTCGCAAGACCTATAAGGGAGAGGGAAGCTACGAGAGAATAGTTCCGCTCTTCAAGAAGCTCGTCGACAGCCGCAACGGTAAGGATTACTACATGCGCGGCACCTTTACGCATTACAATACCGATTTCGCCGAGGACGTGCTTCACATGGCAGACCTCGGATTCACGGAGCTGAGCATGGAGCCTGTGGTGTGCGAGCCCGGCGACCCCTATGCACTTACCGAGGAGGATTATCCCATCCTCTGCGAGCAGTACGACCTGCTTGCGCGCGAGATGCTTCGCCGACGCCGCGAGGGACGCCCGATAACCTTCTATCATTACATGATAGACCTTGAACACGGTCCGTGCATTCATAAGAGAATATCCGGCTGCGGCTCGGGCAGCGAGTATATGGCGGTAACACCTACAGGCGAGCTGTTCCCGTGCCACCAGTTTGTAAACGACCCGTCGTTTTCTCTCGGAAACGTGTTCGACGGAGTGCGCCGCACGGATATCTGCGACACGTTCCGTCGCTGCAATGTATTTTCACATCCCGAATGTCGGGACTGCTGGGCGAAGTACTACTGCTCCGGCGGCTGTGCCGCAAACGCATATCACGCGACGGGCAGGATAGACGGCGTCTACGAATACGGCTGCCGCCTGTTCAAGCACAGAATGGAGTGCGCCGTTATGCTTAAGGTTGCCGAGGCGGAGGACGCGGAGGCAGAGGAATAAGCCGCACCTTTTGCGGTGAAACGGAGGCTTTTTATGGATGATATGAACGGAAGAGTCAATCTCAAGCGCGTGATGGAGGAGTTCAAGCTCGAGGCGGCTTATCTTCCCGAGGGCGGCGAGGATATCAACGTCGTTTCAATGGAGGTAAACCGTCCCGGTCTCAGGCTTGCGGGCTTCAGCAAGGAGTTCGACGAGAACCGTATTCAGATAATCGGAAATGCTGAGACCGTGTATCTGCGTGAGCTTGACGAGGACGTAATGCGCGAGCGCCTTGCGGCGTTCTTCAGCTGCCACCCCGTGGCGGTCGTGTATACGCACGGTAACCTCCCGACGGAGGCTTCTCTTGAGCTTGCCGAGTACTTCGGCGTACCGGTGTTCTTCACGGCGGCGAACACAAGTGAGTTTATAGCCGCGCTCATCGCGTTTCTCAATGTGCAGCTTGCGCCGCAGATCACACGCCACGGCGTATTCGTAGAGGTTTACGGCGAGGGCACGCTGATCCTCGGAGACAGCGGAGTCGGAAAGAGCGAGACTGCAATCGAGCTTATAAAGCGCGGCCACCGCTTCATTGCGGACGACGCGGTCGAGCTTCGTAAGGTGTCCGCGAAGACCATCGTCGGCACAGCCCCCGACCTTATCAAATATTATATTGAGCTTCGCGGCATCGGCATTGTCGATGTCAGACGGATATTCGGTATGGGCTCGGTCAAGGCGTCAGAGAAGATCGACCTTATCATCAACCTTGAGCCCTGGCAGGAAGGAAAGATGTACGACCGCTTCGGACTTGACAACGAGTACACGGAGATCATGGGCATCAAGATACCCTCGATAGTCATTCCCGTAAAGCCGGGTCGAAACCTTGCGGTTATCGTCGAGATAGCCGCAATGAACCACAGACAGAAGAAGATGGGCTACAACACGGCAGAGGAGTTCAACAAGAAGCTCCTTCAGATGAGCGGAGCCGAGCCCTTCGACGTATAAGCAATCAAATAGCTGACAGAGTAGGTCGGCGCGCGTGAAGTGCTGTCGGGACGGGGAGTTGCCCGACAGACGAAAGAGCCCTCGGGCTCTGCGGTGTGCCGACTGCATCCCGCTGTATCGGAGCGACACCTCCCGTGAATGCTTCGGCGGTATGCACCGCTGTGCTCTCGCGGGAGGCTTTTGCCTTCTTCTCGGCAGGCGGTGACTTTGATATGTAATTTTCACGCGGTCACATGACCGAAAGGAGAAATAATGAGGACAAATCACAAAAACCGTGCCGCCCGCATTTCGACCCTCGCCATGCTTGTTGCGCTCGAGGTCGTGCTCAACCGCTTCTGCTCGGTGAATACGCAATTTTTGAAGCTCGGCTTCGGCTTTGTGCCGATAGTGGTTGCCGCCAATCTGTTCGGACCGCTCAGCGCTGCCGCGGTCTACGCGCTTGCCGACTTTCTCGGAGCTAATCTGTTTCCGATAGGGCAGTATCACCCCGGCTTTACGCTCTGCGCCGCGCTGATGGGCGCAACCTACGGCATCTTCCTCTACGAAAAGCGCGCGGACTCGCCGAGGATATTTCTTCACGCGGCAATTCCGGCTGCCGTCAACAGCATTGTGCTCGGGCTTCTCGTGAATACGCTGTGGGTCTCGATGCTGTACGACTCGCGAAGCTATATGGGCTACCTTATAATGAGAATTCCCGAATATGCGGTCATGATACCGCTCAATATCATACTGATCCCCGCAACGCTCAGGCTGTGCGGCAGTGTTGAAAAATTCGTCCTTCCGAAGGGGGTAAAAAAGCATGACATACAGTGAAGCCGTTGAGTACATTCATTCAATATCGTGGCTCGGCAGCCGACCGGGGCTCGAGCGCATAGGAGAGCTGTGCGGAAGACTCGGCGACGTTCAGGCTTCGCTTCGGATAATTCACGTTGCGGGCACGAACGGTAAGGGCTCGTTCTGCGCCATGCTCTCGCGCATCCTCCTTGAAGCGGGCTACAGCGTCGGAATGTTTACCTCCCCATATGTAAAGTGCTTCAATGAGCGGATACAGCTCAACGGTGAGCCGATATCCGACGGTGACCTCGCGCGTGTCACCTCGCGCGTCGCGCCTGTTGCCGACGCAATGAGCGATCACCCCACGGAATTCGAGCTCATCACCGCCATCGGCTTTTCGTACTTTGCCGAAAAGCAGCCGGACTTCGTCCTTCTCGAGGCGGGGATGGGTGGACGGCTCGATTCGACGAATATTATCTCGCAGCCTGTGCTGTCCGTGATAACGGGCATTGCGCTTGACCACACGGCGTTTCTCGGCGATACAGTGGAGAAGATAGCCGCGGAAAAGGCGGGAATTATCAAGGAAAACGGCAGACTCCTGCTCGGCTCGGCGACAAAGGAAGCCGAACGCGTCATAGCCGAGCGCGCACGTGAGCTGAGAGCGACATTTTTTACAACCGACTATGACAAAATAGGCGCATGCCGATATTCGACAGGCGGCACGGAGCTTGAGTACGACGGAAAGCACTACACGCTCTCGCTGCTCGGTAAGTATCAAACGCGTAACGCCGCGTGCGTGCTTCGCGCAGTCGATATCCTCCGCGAGAGCGGAACGGAAATTCCGCAGAGCGCCGTCGAGCGCGGGCTTTCCTCCGCCGTGTGGCACGCCCGCTTTGAGCTTTTGGCAAGTGAACCTATAATTATATACGACGGCGCACATAACCCCGAGGGCGTGCTCGCCGCCGCACAGAATATCAAGCTTTTCTTCGACAGACCGCCGATTGCGGTGATGGGCGTTATGGCTGATAAGGACAGGGAAGCGATGCTCGACGAGCTCTCACCTCTGCTTGCGGGTGTGTTCTGTGTGAAGCCTGATAATCCGCGAGCGCTCGAGAGCGCCTCTCTTGCCGCGGAATTCGCGTCGCGCGGAGTGGAAAGCCACAACAGCGGCACGGTGGAGAACGGCGTGCGCGAGGCAATTGACGCTGTGCGTCGGACGGGAGAGCCGCTTATCATCCTCGGCTCGCTGTACATGTACGCCGAGGCGTCCGCAGCCGTGAGCCGCTACACCTGCGACGAAAACGGGGACTGCCATGAATAAAATGAGAATAGCACACCGCGCGGCGCTCCTTGCCGTGCTTGCGCTGCTCGCGCCGTCAAGCCTTTCGTGCGTCTCAACTGAGGCTGTGAATTATTCGCACGAGGAGGTCGTCGGAGTTGTCGAGGCAGGCAGCGAGACCTACCGTGAGCTTACGGATAAGCTCGGGCTGCTTACGCTCGACAGCATCGAGCTGCCCGAATTCGAGGGCTCACGCGAGGCGTTCGGACTTTTTTTCGACAGCGTACTCAATTACATGTCCGGCAAAAATTACGCAAGATACGCGGGAAACTCGGCGCTCATCGACAAGGTGAACGAGGAATACCCCGACCTTGACATTATCGAAGCCATACCTGCCTCCGAGTTCGAAGCGACAATGTACGAGAGCTTCGGCGGCAGCGTGAAGCTGTCACACTCGAGCGGACGGCTCTTCCGCTACCTCGCGGACGCCGACGTGTACGTTCCGCTGACAGCTCCCGTGAACGGCGGCTTTGACCTTGCGGTACACAGGATTCTCGAAACTGAGAACACCTACAGGATAGAGTTTTCGCTCTCTATGGGAGAAAAAAGCAAGGGCTACCTCGCTCTTGCGATAAAACGAGCGGACGGAAGCTGCTATTTTGAGACGCTGCTTGCTAATACGTGAAAAAAACTCAATCGTCTGTAGTCAAAGTATACAAAAGACAAATGTCGGTTTTGGTGGAAACGCCAATTTCATTTTTTGCGTCCACGAAGTTTCTAAAAGCTCTTGACAAAGAAGGTCGAATGAGTTAAAATTAAAGCACGGTTCACAGAACTGAAACAATTTTTTTTATCAGAAGAGGTAAACACAAATGAAGAAGATCATTACAGTGCTTGTTCTCACAGCAATGCTTCTTTGCACCCTCGGAGTTGCCGCATCGGCTGAGTCCTACATTGACAAGGTTCCCCCGACATGCGAGTATTCCGTAACAGTAAAGAAGGCAAACCCCGCCGTTGTTAAGAAGGACGGCGTAATCGACGTAGCAGGCGGCGAGTACATCAAGGCTGAGGTACCGCTCACCGAGCTTTCCATCAACTTCGGCGATTCTGCTGCATACACATGCGGCGACCTGATGTCGAGAACCTTGGAGTACTACTTCTCCTGGGACGACACACACGGCTTTAACTTTGCGGTTAAGTACCTCGCTAAGGGTACCGTAGACGGGGATACATACGACGGCTACGCTACAAACTTCCCCGAGGGAACACCTGACGAGGATGGCAGAACAAAGGACGATTTCTGCTACAACCTCGGTCTTAACTTCGCCTCCGGCACAAACAAGGATACAGGTCTTGCACTCCTTTACTACTCCGTATCTAAGGACATTGCAACCGGTAACTATATCAAGGGTCACTGGAATCAGCTCGGCTACTCCGGTGCATACAATCCTACAGCAGGTCAGGATTTCGTTGTAAACTACCCCGGTGACGGCTCCGTAGTTTACGAGTGGTCCGTACCCTTCTCCGAGATCCTCAGCGTAGCTGCTGCCGATGGCGTATCCTTCAACTTCAACCTCACAGCATGTGCAGGTACCACAACAGCTGAGAAACCTCAGGGTAACAACTGGACGGTTTCTCTCGGTCAGCAGGGCTTCCTCGTTGCTTCCTCCAAGGACAACGCTCCCGCAACCGCTGTTCTCTCCACAGAGATGATCCCCAGCATCGTTGACGACGACACAACTGTTGCTCCCGCAGGACCTGCCACCTCTGACGACAAGACAACACCCGCACCCACACAGCCTGTTACAACACGCATCGAGACCTCTATCGTTACCGAGACTGTTATCGTAACAGACACCAACGGTGAGATCGTTACAGATAACGACGGCAATCAGGTAACAGAGGTTGTTTCCGAGGTCGTAACAAACGTTGTTACAGACGCTCCTTCCGCTCCCACATCTCCTATCACAGGTGACCCCGCAGTTATCGCAGCTGTTGTTGCTGCTATCTCCGCTTGCGGCGTTGTGGTTGCTAAGAAGAGAAAGTAATTAAAGTTAATTCAGAGAGAATTCAATAGTTTTTGACTGACAGAAACGTGTTTTCTTTTCATTAACCTCCTTTCAAGTAAAAGGGGCGCTTCCCGAGAAGCGCCCCTTTTACGTGCTGTTCCCGAGCGCTGCGCGATGAGTCGGTGCTTGCGACGGCTGAAGCGTCCGGCAAGGCTCGGGCAGATATACGGCAGTGCTTTTGCGTGGTGAAAAGCCCGCTTTGCGAGGCAGAGTGGCAGAAAAAATGCGAACGGCGCAAATCAGCAGAGCTGCTGCGTCAGATTGCACAAATACAGACTTCGTGTTTTAGTAAATACGCTGAAATCGTGTAAGCCGGCAAATGAATTGTAAAGAAATTGCTTGACAAACGTGCGCCGATGTGATAAAGTATACGTACAGCTGGAAGGCTGAATCTATTTTGCTTTTTGTGAGGTAAAAAATGAGAAAGCTCGCAACACTCGCGCTTGCAGTACTCATGGTCGTTTCTCTTCTCGCAGTCTCCGCAGCTGCCGAGAGCGCTAAGAAGCCCGCAAAGGCAACTCTCTCCGACGAGATGATCTCCGGCGGCGCTGACAACACAACAGTTGCTCCCACACCCGGACCTGCCACCTCTGACGACAAGACAACACCCGCACCCACACAGCCTGCTACAACACGCATCGAGACTTCTATAGTTACCGAGACTGTTATTGCTACAGACACTAACGGTGAGGCTGTAACAGATACTAACGGTGACGTCGTAACAGAGGTTGTTTCCGAGGTCGTAACAAGTGTTGTTACAGACGCTCCTTCCGCTCCTACATCTCCTATCACAGGTGACCCCGCAGTTATCGCAGCTGTTGTTGCTGCTATCTCCGCTTGCGGCGTTGTGGTTGCTAAGAAGAGAAAGTAATTTGAGCTGCTTCGTAAAGAATTAAATAGCTTTGGAACAGCAAAGACAATGTCTTTCTTGCAGGGGCGCTTCCCAAGAAGCGTCCCTGCTTTTTTGCATCGCGGAAGGCTGCCGAGCATGAGACAGCGCGATGCTCGTGCTGCAAAGGAATAATGCGAAATTTCATTTCCACACATAGGCAAAGCTGTCTTTTTCGTTCAGCGGAGTAAAAAAGGATAGGATTATGTAAATAAGTAGCCGGTCTCGGAAAAGTTGCACAAAATGGCTACAAAGCTTTTGGTGAAAGCGCCGAAACTATAAGTTGGATAAATAATTCGTAAAGATATTGCTTGACAAAAAGACTGCAATGTGATAAAGTATATGTACAGCTGTAAAGCTGAATTTATTTTTATTTTTTGTGAGGTACAAAAAAATGAGAAAGCTCGCAACACTCGCGCTTGCAGTACTCATGGTTGTTTCTCTCCTTGCAGTTTCCGCAGCTGCTGAGAGCTACATCCCCGGTGAGCATTGCAATGCAAAGTTCGAGATCAAGAAGGCTAATCCCGCCAACGTTGTAAAAGACGGCGTAATCGGTGCCGGTGAGTATGAGCAGATCACTGTTGATGACAATGATATTGCAAGAAACTTCATCGACTCCTCCGTTTACCAGGCATCTGAGGATATGTCTCAGACAATTAAGTACTACTTCTCCTGGGACGAGACACACGGTCTCAACTTCGCAGTAGTATTTGACGCAGGCACAGGCTTCCACACAAGCTTTGACCAGCCTACCCCCAACGAGGAAGGCAAGCTTATGGACGACTTCTGCTACAACCTCGGACTTAACTTCTCCTCCGGTCGTACAGACTCCGGCATGCCCTACTTCTACTACTCCATCGGTAAGAAGATCCAGGACGGCTCCTACCTTAAGGGTCACTGGAATCAGCTCGGTGCTGACAGCTCCTACAATCCCGTAGGCGGTCAGGACTTCGCTATCAACTACAATGGCACTGTCTGCACCTTTGAGTGGTCTATTCCCCTCAGTGTTCTGAACGTTGCTGCTACCGCAGGTACAACTATCGATATCAACATCGCTGCTACCGCAGGTAACTTCGATTACGATTCCGCTACATGGCCGACTCCCGGCGATGCAAAGGGAACATGGGCAGTATCTCTCGGTGAGTACGGTTTCATGTGCGCTGCAAGCAAGGAAAACAATCCTGCAAAGGGCACTCTCTCTGCTGAGCTTATCTCCGGCGGCGCTGACAACACAACAGTTGCTCCCACACCCGGACCTGCCACCTCTGACGACAAGACAACACCCGCACCCACACAGCCTGCTACAACACGCATCGAGACTTCTATAGTTACCGAGACTGTTATTGCTACAGACACTAACGGTGAGGCTGTAACAGATACTAACGGTGACGTCGTAACAGAGGTTGTTTCCGAGGTCGTAACAAGTGTTGTTACAGACGCTCCTTCCGCTCCTACATCTCCTATCACAGGTGACCCCGCAGTTATCGCAGCTGTTGTTGCTGCTATCTCCGCTTGCGGCGTTGTAGTTGCTAAGAAGAGAAAGTAATTTCTCAAGCTTAATTAGCTGAACATAAAAAGCTCCCTCGTTTGAGGGAGCTTTTTTGCGTGGTGTGCTTCGCAATGCAGTAAGGTATACTGTAAAGCGCGCTCGTGCGTTACAGTGCGTGCCCGGTGAGTATAGGGTTAATAATGGAAAGGATGTTGGCTTTGACCTTGCTACAGCGCACACGAGAATGCTTTGCAGCGACGAGAACGTATGCCATGCGTAGCGTGTGCGAAGCCGGTGATGCGTAAAACGGTTGGTGCGTGTGTAACGTGCAGAGCGTATAGCGCGTACATAGCTTGAGAACGCTCGAGAGAGTGTGTGAGCGACGTATACGAAAAATGCCCCATGCCAAGTGCATGAGGCATTTTTTGCTTTTCTGATCAAAGCGTCGACAGATGACGCATGAAGGCTTCCTTGTTTTCCTTCGGTGTTGTGGTCGGACGTCCGAGGTCGTCACGTGCGCCTATTTTGCAATCGATCTCAATGAGTCGGAGTCCGCGTGCTTCACGAATGTGCTCAAGCACAGACTCGAGCTCCTTCGCTGTTGAAACGCGTGTCGTATATGCGTAGCCGCATTCACGCGCGGTGCTCGCAAACGAGAAGCCTCTCGCAGCTGTCGGCATTCCGCCGACGGTCTCGTGCGCGCCGTTGTTTATCACAATATGAATGAGATTGTCGGCTCCGCTTGCAGCGTTTACCGCGAGCGCGCCCATGTGCATGAGTGCCGCACCGTCTCCGTCAATGCACCAAATCGTGCTCTCGGGCTTCTGAAGCGCGATGCCGAGCGCGATGGACGATGCGTGTCCCATTGAGCCGACGGTAAGGAAATCACGTGAGTGATCCTGACCGGCAGCCTCGCGAAGCTCAAACAGCTCGCGGCTTGCCTTGCCAGTTGTGCTGACTATCGGGTCGTCGCCCGTGTGCGCGATAATGTGCGAAAGTATCTCCTCACGCGTCATCTCGGCGTCGTTTGAATAACTTGTCTTCTCGTCGTCGGTGAGCGCACCCTTCCTTACGATGAACGCAACGCTTCCGCCGTTTGCAAGGTGCTCTCTCCAGTCGCTCATGCACTGCTCAAGCTCCGAGGGCTGCGTGTCCTTCGAAATTACCGTGTGCTTGATGCCGAGCTCGTCGAGGAGTGAGGCGGTTATCTGTCCCTGATAGACGTGCTGAGGCTCATCGTGAACTCCAACCTCGCCTCTCCAGCCGATTACGAACACCATCGGTATTCCGTAAACCTCCTCGCGCGTTAGCGATGCGACGGGGTTTATCGCATTGCCCTCGCCGGAGTTCTGCATGTAGACAAGTGCCGTTTTGCCGGTGGCAAGGTGGTAGCCTGCCGCCGCCGCAACGCAGTTTCCTTCGTTGGCGCAGATGATATGGTGACGCGAGTCGCCCTTATAATCTCTGCAAAGTCTGTCGCACAGCGCCTTCAGCTGAGAATCGGGAACTCCCGTGAAAAATTCGCAGCCGGTCGCCTTGATAAGATCCGTGACCTTCATGATTTCTCCTTACAGCTCGTCAATGAGCGTTATGATATCCTTGATGGGCATGAGGCGGTCATCGACCTCCTTTGCCCTATGGTGAACGAGTATGTCGCGCGCGGTGCTCTCCATCGCGGGGAAGGCGCTTCGCGTGAGCTGATTTGCGTAAATTACGATGTTGACACCGTGCTCGGCGAGCGTCTGCTCGGTCACGGTATTGAACGACGAGGGAACGACGACGATGGGTGTATCCTTGTCGACTGCGCGGAAGCGGTCGCAGAATTCAAGAATCTCATCGGGCTCCTTTCTTCTGCTGTGGATCATGATGCCGTCTGCTCCCGCCGCGCGGAAGGCATGTGCGCGCTCAAGTGCGTCCTCCATGCCGCGCTCAAGAATAAGGCTTTCGATGCGCGCGATTATCATGAAGCCGTCGGAGAGCTGCACCTTCTTGCCGGCTGCGATTTTCCTCGAGAAGTTTTCAATGGTGTCCTGTGTCTGCTCGACGTCCGTGCCGAAGAGAGAATTTTTCTTCAGTCCGATCTTGTCCTCAATGATGATAGCCGAAACACCCATTCGCTCGAGGGTGCGGACGAGGTAAACGAAGTGCTCGGTAAGTCCGCCGGTGTCGCCGTCGAAAATTATCGGCTTTGTGGTGACCTCCATTACGTCGTCGATGGTGCGGCAGCGCGAGGTCATGTCGACAAGCTCGATGTCGGGCTTGCCCTTTGCGGTGGAGTCGCAGAGCGAGCTTATCCACATTGCGTCAAACTGTGCAAATTCTCCGTTGTTTTCTACAACTGTCTTTTCTGCAATGAGTCCGGTCAAGCCGTCGTGAACCTCAATTGCCTTGACGGGCTTCGACAGCTCGATGAGGCGGCGCAGACGAGGTCCGCGATATTCAGCCATTGCGAGCTTTTCGCGCTGACGGCGGTCGATTCTCGATACCTCGTCGCCGACGGTGTAGGGAATCTCGATAAGCTCGCCGCCGTATGCGGAGAGCAGCGAGAGGACATTGTCGCGAATGGCGCTCTTGGGGCCGCTCTTCCAGTCGTCGCCGTGAATGACGTAATCGGGGTGCAGGTCGTTTATGACCTTGTCGTAGAGCACCTCGTCCTGGACGACGGTGTTCTTAACACCGGGAATCGCCTCGAAGAGCGCACGTCTTTCCTCGAAGGATATCGTGGGGAAGCGGTCGCAGCGAATCATTGCGCTGTCCGTGAGAAGTCCCACCGTAAGCTCGCCGTACTCGAGAGCACGGTTTATAATATTCATATGACCGTCGTGGATAACGTCGGTGCAAAAGCATGCGTAAACCTGCTTCATTTAGTTTTCCTCCTTGTAGTAAACGGGTGCGGAAACTCCGCAGGAAGCGAGGGCTTCCTTAAATACGACGAAGAAGTCGGCAATGTCGTCCTCGTCGATGGCGCCGAGCGCACAGAGGCGGAAGGTGTCGTTGCCCGCGATCTTTCCAGGGTAAATGGTGAAGCCTCGCTCGTAGCAGTAATCGTGAACAGCCTCGAAGCTCCAGTGTCCGTCGTCGGGGTACTTGACCGTGCAGACAAGCCCTGCCTGATGCTCGGGCTTTATGACCTCGCGGAAGCCGAGCTCGAGCACGCCGCGGCGAAGCGCATTGTAAACGCGGGTGTGGCGAGCCCACTTAGCGTCCTCGCCCTCCTCGAAGTACTCCTCAAGTGCGCGTGCGGTGGCATAAACGGTCTGTACCGGAGGTGTGAAGTGCATCTCGCCCGTCTTTTCGAAATATTCGTACTGAAGGTAGAGATTGCAGTAATACGAGCGTGTCGGGTATGCCTTCGACGCCTCGATGAGGTCGCGGCGTCCGATAATGAACGAAAGACCGGTCATCGACATCAGACCCTTCTGAGCACTTGCCATGCAGAAGTCGATATTGTCCTCATGGACATTTATCGGGCGCATTGCGAGCGTGGAGGTGGTGTCGACGGTGAAGGTCGCGTTGTACTTGTGAGCAAGCGCGCCGATCTCGCGGATGGGGTTGAGAAGACCTGTGCCGGTCTCGTTGTGCGTCGTGTGAACGAGAGCTATCTCGGGATGCTCGGCAAGCGTTTTTTCGATGACGTCGAGGTCTGGTGGGCAGTCGAAGGGGAAGCGCAGATCAATATGGTCGAGGCGGTAATGCTCGCATATCTCGACAGCGCGCGTGCTGTAGGCACCGTTGTTTACAACGAGCACCTTGCCGCCCTCGGGGAGCAGCGAGTTGATGCACACATCGATATTGATGGTGCCGGAGCCGCAGAAGAGCACGGAGGTGTATTCGGCGGGGTCGGCGTGTACGACCTTCAGCAGGTCACCTCTCATCTTCGCCATCATTGAGGCGAATTCCTTTTCACGAGGGCAAATATCGGGAACAAGCTGTGCTGCCTTTACGGTATCTGTCGTCGTGGCGGGACCGGGATTAAGCAGGATGTTACGTTTGATGTTCATTTTTAGCGTCACTTTCAAAATTGAAACAGTTAATTACCGAAAAACGCTTTTTCGGCGTTCGATAAACAGATTATAGCACTATGCAGTGAACTTGTCAACAGCTTGCATGCTATTTCCCGAGAATTTCCCGTACTTTCCCTCAGTGTGAGAGAAGCACTGGGATTAAATTGCCAAATGCCCGGTGGATTATAGGTAATCCTGCACTATACTTTTGGCATTGGCAAGGCGACGCGGCGCCTGTGAACAGAGCTCAAAAACGCGAAAAATTCCATATAATTGGGCTGCAAAGATGCTTTTTGTGCGACATGCACAAAAAAACGGGGTAAAAAACTACATGTTGACGAAGAGATTTGTGGAGGCAAATACTTGAAAACGTGCCCGATTTGTTGTATAATTTATTATAGATGCAAGTTGCACAGAACGGGAACGTTTTTTTTATCTAACTTGACAAACATTACAATTTCTCTCTTTAAGGAGTTACATATGGCAGTATTTACAACGGAAAACATCAGAAACATCGCGCTCGTCGGTCACGGCGGCAGCGGAAAGACCTCAATCGTTGAGGCTATGCTTTATGCGACGAAGGCTATCGACAGAATGGGAAAGGTAACGGACGGCAACACGGTCTGTGATTACGATCCCGATGAGATAAAGAAGGGCTTTTCACTTAATCTTTCTGTCGCTCCCGTGACCTGGAAGGACACGAAAATAAACGTGCTCGACGCACCCGGCTTCCTTGATTTTAAGGCGGATGCGCTTGAGGCGGTTCGCGCAGCTGACGCGGCTATAATCACTGTGGACGCGAAGAGCGGACTTGAGGTCGGCGCGGAGCTTGCCTGGGAGATGGCTGTCGATGAGGCAATGCCGAAGGCCTTCTTCATTAACAAGTGCGACGACCCCGAGTCGAATTTCGACCGTGTATTCGCGGAGCTTCGCGAGGAATTCGGTAACGCGCTGTGCCCTGTATTCGTTCCCGTCAGACGCGCAGGCGAGGTCAGCATGATCGACCTTATCGAGATGAAGACCTTCAAGTATGATGCAAAGGGCGCACGCGTCGAGATCGAGATGGACGACGAGCTCAAGACTATCGCGGCAAATTACAGAGAAAGCCTGAAGGAGGCTATCGCGCTGACAAGTGAGGAGCTTCTCGACAAATACATGAACGGCGAGCACATTTCGCGTAAGGAGGCTGCGGCAGCGCTCCACAGCGGAATCGCCGACGGCTCGATAGTTCCCGTATATTGCGGCGCTGCAACGAGTCTGTGGGGCATCTACGCGCTGCTTGATGCATTCGTAGAGTCCTTCCCGACGCATGTGACAAAGAATGTTCAAGGCATTGTAAAGGACGGCGAGATAGTCCCCGAACCGATCGTGACGGACGGAGATCCTTCAATATTCGTATTCAAGACGGTAGCCGACCCGTTTGTCGGTAAGATGTCTTTCTTCAAGGTAATGAGCGGCACGCTCAAGCGCGACACCGTGCTTCGCAACGTGAGAACGGGCAAGGAAGAAAAATTCGCACACATCAACACCGTCTGCGGCAAGAAGCAGACGGAGGTGGACGTCCTCCACTGCGGAGATATCGGCGTTGTAACGAAGCTTGCAGGTCTGTCCACGAATGACACGATGTGCGCCGGAAATGCTGTTGAGTACAGAAAGATAGTATTCCCGAAGCCGTATCTCGAGCGCGCGCTGAAGCCCGCCGCAAAGGGCGACGAGGATAAGATATCCGGCGGTATCACCCGACTTCTCGAGGAGGATCCGACGCTCAGATACGAGAATAATGCAGAGACCAAGCAGATGACCATCTCCGGTATGGGAGATATGCATCTTGATATAGTTGTGTCCCGTCTGAAGAATCGCTACGGCACGTCCGTCGTGCTCGAGGAGCCCCGCCTTGCATACCGCGAGACGATCAAGGGCAGAAGCGACGTCGAGGGCAAGCACAAGAAGCAGTCCGGCGGCTCCGGTCAGTACGGTCATGTAAAGATCCGCTTCTCGCACGGGGACGATGCAGGTCTGACCTTTACGCAGTCCGTTGTCGGAGGCTCGGTACCGAAGGGCTATTATCCCGCGGTCGAAAAGGGTCTGCTCGAGGCAATGCAGAAGGGCGTGCTTGCGGGCTATCCTGTGGTCAACCTTGCCGCAGATCTGTACGACGGCTCGTACCACGCGGTCGACTCGAACGAGATATCCTTCAAGCTTGCCGCACGTCTTGCGTACAAGGAAGGTCTGCCTAAGGCAAATCCCGTGCTTCTCGAGCCTATCGGCATGCTGAAGGTCGCAGTTCCCGATGCGCTTGTCGGAGATTGCATAGGAGATCTCAATAAGAGGCGCGGACGTGTGCTCGGCATGAATCCTTATGAGAAGAAGAGCGGCTACACCGAGATCGAGGCAGACGTTCCGAGAGCGGAAATGTCCGATTATACAATAGCTCTGCGCGCAATGTCGCAGGGCAGAGGACGCTTCGATTATACCGTTGACCGATATGAGGAGGCTCCCGCAAATGTCGCTCAGAAGATAATCGCCGAGGCGAAGAAGGATGAAGAATAACTAAAGTTCGGGGCTGTCCGAGAGGACAGCCCCGAGTGTTTTTTTATTTCTTGTTTTTGCGCGAGCTGCGGTGGATGAGCAAAATAGCTCCCGCAGCAAGTGCTGCGGCACCGGCAAGTCCGACCTTGCGATAATTGCCGGTCTTTACGGCGTCAGCCGCCGCGCGAGCCTTGGTCTTCTTGCGCTTGACATTGGAATAAAGCCAGCGAATGTTATGAGTATTGCTGTATACGTCGTCCCAGATGTCGTGATAGCCGTCCTCAATCTCCGTGTAGCGGATGCGTCCGCGTCCGAGAGCCTTGATGGCGGTGTACATCTCACGCGTGCCCTCGACCGGTACGGAGCCGTCAAGTGTTCCGTGAAAGGTGCGGATCGGAATATCCGCGAGAAGCCGCGCCGCAGACGGGTCTCCGCCACCGCATACGGGCATTCCGGCGGCGAATACAGAGGGGTGACGGGTCATAAGATCCCATGTGGCAAAGCCGCCCATTGAAAGACCGGTAACGTAAATGCGCGAGCGGTCGACATTGTATTCGGAGGCGATAAAGCGAAGTATCTCAATAACGGCGGCGCACTCGCGCGATTCGGTAACGTTTGCAGTTGAGTAGCAGCCCTTTTCCCAGGGGGTATAGACCCACTGGCGATCCTCGGGACACTGCGGTGCTATAACGATCGAGCTGTACGCAGGTGAGGCGGGATCGTCGAAGATGTGCGGAAGTGCGACGCGAATCTGATTTCCGTTATCTGTGCCGCGCTCGCCGGCGCCGTGCATGAAAAGGAGCACGGGGTACATCATACCGCAGTCGTAATTCTTCGGTATGTAAAGTCTGTAGGGAAGTGTGTAGCCGTCATCGGCTCTGTAGAGCTCACGTGAAAAGTCACGCTCCATGTCAATTGAGGAGTATTTGTTCTCGTGCATTGCTGTCCTCCTTGCGCCTTTTTTAGCGAAAATAATATATGTATATTATTATCCAAAAAACGAGTTTTGTCAAGCCCCTGAGCCGAATTTTACAAAAGAAAAATAATTATGGCATAAAGTTTGAAAATCCCCCTTGAAAAATATGCTGAAAACTGATATTATATAGGTAAGTTAAAACACCAAAGGAGTTTTGCTATGTCAATCAGCTATTGCAGCGAATCGAAAAGATTCATCATCAACACCGAGAACACGACCTACGCGATGCAGCTCGAGCTCGACAGATTTCTCGTTCATCTCTACTACGGAAAGAGAACGGACAGCCTGCCCGAGATCGAGATGCTTCCCGACCGCGGCTTTACACCGTACCCCTCGTATGTCTGCGACAATCAGCCCTTCGGTCAGCGCTTCTCGCTCAACCTTCGCATGCTTGAGGTATCCGGCTTTGACAGCGGCGACTACAGAAGCGATTCTGTTCGCGTAAAGAATGCCGACGGTAACTCCGTCACCTCGTTTGAATATCTTTCTCATGAGATAATAAGCGGAAGAAAGGAGCTGCCCGGACTGCCCTTCGCTTCAGCGGACAATGATACGGAGACGCTTTGCATCACGCTTCGCGATGCAGTGTCCGAGTGCGAGCTCGACCTTTATTACACCGTATTCCCGAAGGAGGACACCATCTCCCGCTACATGACTCTCCGCAATACGGGCAAGAGCGCTGTAGTCCTCGAGAACGCGGCAAGCATTATGCTCGACCTGCCTCACAGCAACTGCGACGTTATCTCCTTCTACGGAAATCACGCCAGCGAGCGTAGCATGCAGAGAAATCCCGTTATCCACGGTAATCTCACCCTCGAGTCCCGCCGCGGAGCTACAGGCGCGCAGATGAACAACAGCTTTGCCGTTGTCGCTCACGACGCTACAGAGACCGCAGGCGAGGCTATCGGCTTCTCGTTTGTTTACAGCGGCTGCTTCAAGAATTCCGTTGAGGTCGAGCAGAGCATGAGCGTTCGTGTCAAGGTCGGTCTCCACCCCGACTTCTTCTCGTGGACCGTCGACCCCGACGACAGCTTCACCACTCCCGAGGCTGTAATGACCTATTCCGCCGACGGTATCGGTCAGATGTCGAGAAATCTCCATCGCTTCACAAGAAAGCACATCGTCCGCCCCTGCAACACAGAGAGACGTCCCGTTGTTCTCAATACCTGGGAGGGTAACTTCTTCGATATCGATGAGCACAATATGGAGGAGTACGCAAAGTACGCAGCAGAATGCGGCTTTGATATGCTTGTTATGGACGACGGCTGGTTCGGTAAGAGACTCAGCGACAATGCCGGACTCGGCGACTGGTGGGCTAACCCCGATCGCTTCAAGGACGGACTTCCTCCGTTCGTTCGCCGCATAAAGAGCCATGGAATTCGCTTCGGTATCTGGATCGAGCCCGAGATGGTCAACCCCGACTCCGATCTCTACCGCGCACATCCCGACTGGGCGCTTGCAGCCGCAGGACGCGACCACCAGAGAAGCCGTCAGCAGCTCGTGCTTGACTTCGCTAACCCGGAGGTTCTCGATTACCTCAAGAATATCTTCAAGAAGACCTTCACCGACGTTCCGCTCGACTACATCAAGTGGGACTTCAACCGTCACCTCTGCCAGATCGCGTCGAAGTGCATTCCCGCAGACAGACAGGGCGAGGCGGCACACCGCTTCATGCTCGGCGTTTATGACCTCTATCAGTGGTTCTGCGACGAGTATCCGGGAGTAATGATCGAGAATTGCAGCGGCGGCGGCGGAAGATACGACCTCGCTATGATGAAATACTCGTCTCAGATCTGGACCAGCGACAACACCGATCCCGTAAGTCGTATCTTCATTCAGTACGGCTCTACCATGATGTACCCTGCGTGTGTCATGAGCTGCCACGTTTCCAACCATTCCGACTCCGTTGAGGACGACAGACTCCTCGACTTCGGCTACAAGGTAGCGCTCCAGGGTGTGCTCGGCTACGAGTTCGATATTACGAAGATCAGCGACAAGGCGCGTCAGGCTATCAGCCGCCAGATCGCCGAGTACCGCAACTTCGAGCACGTTATCGAGAATGGCGAGCTCTACAGACTCATGTCACCCTACGACGGCGGCAAGAGCGCGTTCTACTATATCACCGAGGACAAGAGCGAGATACTTGTATACTTCTATCAGATCCACGGCGAAGAACCGACCGAGTACACGCTTCCCATCGATGTTCCCGCAGGCGAGAACTGGATAGCACGCTTCAATCACAACAGCGAGTACACCTCCGAGGAGCTCCGTAACGGTCTTATCGTCAGAAGCAGCAGCGAGGACAACTATGCGGAGATGTTCCACTTTGTTCGCCGCGGCGCTGCTCCCGAGAAGAAGTGCGAGTGCCACGGCTGCTCGAAGTGCGAGGAGACCGAGCTTACCGAAGCTGAAAAAAAAACACTTGAGAGCGCAGTAAGCGGAAAGGACGAGTTCGCAAGTATTCTCAGAAAAGGTCGCGTGTTCAGACTCACGCTCGACAGCGAGGCTGCAAGCGCATTCTGCATTGCACGTGAGGACGGCAGCGAATATCTGCTTTGCTTCTGCCAGGAGAAGGGCGAAACGCCGCGTCAGTACAGGCTGTCGCTCGATGTTCCCGCAAGCAGCGCATTCAAGCAGACCTGCGATAATCCTTACGGTCTGTACAGCGGAAACGAGCTTCGCGTCGGACTTGTTGCGAACAGCACGGCTGAGGGTGGAGTATTCAAGATGTTCCATCTCATCCGCGAAAAGTAATACCTGAATAAGCTTTCGGCAGATGTGTAATACTTACACATCTGCCGAAATTACATCTATTCACCGCAAGGACTGCAAAAAAACGCCCGCGGCAAAAGATACATCGGAAACTTTGATGATTTTTCGCCGTGGGAGTTGACAAATGAGGGAAATTGTGATACAATAAAGCAGCTGTGAAATATATGCAGCGTCAATATGCCCCATTAGCTCAGCCGGTAGAGCACATGACTTTTAATCATGGTGTCCGGAGTTCGATTCTCCGATGGAGCAAATGAAAAATCCCGGGGTCAGCCTTTTGCTGACCCCGGGATTTTTCATTTATTTTCGATTGTCATGTTCTGCACGGCATAACCGCCCGAGGTGCTTACAATGTGTAAAAACAGCTCACCCGAATAGCTTCGCTTTTCACTGTATATCGTGTGATCGATGTCAAAGGCTATGTCGAGCACGAACGAGCCGTCATCAAGCTCATAGGTGGCGACAATCTCAAGTCGGTTGTAGACCTGACTTGTCACGGGCGTGACGTAATCGTAGCCTATCTTCGAGTCGCGGAGCCTTGTGTACAGCTCGGAGGAGGGAAGCACATATGTCAGCACAGCCGCAAGATTTTCATCAATTCCGCGGTAGCCGCTTGAGGTGTAGTGGAAATATGCCCGCGCGAATTCTTCGCCGTATGCCGAGAGCGCGTCGACAGACTTGCCGCCGAGCAGGTGCTCGACTGTAACGCTTCGTTCGGAGTCGCTTCTTGTGAAGTCAAGCTGCCGCCCGTCGAGTGTGACCGCAATATCCTCGAGCGGCGCATAAAGTCCGCATATCTCATACACGTCGTACTGCGGCGCGTTGACCGTGTCCGCTATCATCCCGCCGAAGGCTGCCTCAGCGGTGGACTTTACGTGCTCCGAAAGAACCTTGCCTCTTACCGTGACCGTGCTTCCGTGCGGAACACGTACAGTCGCGGTGTAAAGCAGCGACGCGGGATAGACTGCGCTTATTGAGCGCTCGCGAGTCTCAAGCTCGAGCTCGACGCCCTCGTACACTGCCGTGACACTCGGTGCGATGTCGTAAAGCTCGCTTTGATACATTACACATTCGGGGGCTGCGCCGTCGAACGCCGTCGGTCGGTAGAGGCTGTCACAGGCAGCTGCGGCGGACTCATCAAGGAGCTTACCATTCACGGAGACCGTACTGCCACGTGGCACAGTGATGCTGTAGCAGTGAAAGGCGTCGGGACCAATCGACGTATCGCACACCCTCCAGCTTGTGAAGCTGTAGCGACCGGTCGGCGTGCTTTCAAGCTCAAGCAGCAGCACCTCGCGTCCGCCCGCCATCAGCGAATAAACGGGTCGCGCATCGTCTCCGCCCGAGCGTCGGCAGAATGTATTCTCACCCTCGAGCGCGGCTATGCATTCCGAAATGTATTTTTCAGCCGAAGCCTCACTCTGCCACTCGACGTCCTCCGTTGCCCGCAGCAGGAGCTCGCGCGCAGAGTCCGCATCCAGCGAATTTGCGAAGGCAGCTGCCGCCTCTGCGGGGTTTTGCGGCTGAGACTCGTCAAAGGCATCGATAAAATCGTAAAACAGCGCAAGTCCTGCGGCGATAAGTATTACAAGGCACGCCGTGATTATCGCGTAAACTGTCCAAAAGCTTGCGCGTCGGCTCCGTTGAGCTTTCATTTTCTCACCAATATCGCACTCGCGACGACCCTTTCTCCGAAAATATACGCACTTGAGGTCAGATACTCTCCGTTCATTATCATAAGCGACGATGAGCCGCCGTCAAGGTTTGAGGCGTTGACGGCGCCGTGGTCAAGCATTATCGATGCTAAGTCATCAAGCGTCGCACCGAGGCTTTCGACCGAGCGTCCGTTTACGACGAGCAGAAGAATTGCACCGTCCGCGCGCTGACCTATCGCGGTACGCGGATTGAGCCCCCCGCCGAGACGTGAGGAGGCGGGCTGACCGTTTATCACGAGCGCCGGACCGTAGCTTGCGGCGTAGCGAATTCCGCGTGCGAGCGCTTCGCCTCCGGTCATGCTTCCTACATGAAGTATTCCGTTGCCGTCAATTCCCGCGAGGCTGTAGGACGCGTTCTCCGAGCCCCACTTCAGCTCTCCCTCGTAAATTATTATTCCGTCGGGAATGCCTCCCGTGCCCTGACCGTTCGGGTCGACAAAGCCGCCCGCGTTCGTTCCCGCGACAGCGTCGTATTTGTCTATCATTGCAGCGACCGTAAGCCCGTGCGCGTCCTCGCCGTAGCGGTCGGGAATGCCAACGAACACGCGGCGCGGATCCTTGATTATAAGCAGCTTTCCGTTATACGTCGCGCCCTTCACCTCAAGCACCTCAATGCCGTCGCTGACCGTGCCTTCTCCGTTACTCGGCGCCGTTGTGACAGCCTCCGAGGTGTCACTCGGAAGACTCGAGCTGTCGGGAACGGTGGGAGCCTGCGACGGCGCGTCGGTCGTATCGGGCGACTCAGCCGTGTCGCTCGGCAGCTTTATCAGCGAAGCGTCCGTTTTGTCGTCGCTTATCGTGCCGCCGACGCTGCTTTTGATCTCGGTAATTTCCGCCTCGCTGAGGTAGAGCCGCGCGAGAAAGCCACCGGCGGAGGTCTCGTCGACCGATATTACGAACAGCCGCCGAGCCTGCTCGGACGGACCGTTGACAAGTATCCACATTACGCCGTACAGACCTATTACGACAAGCAGAACAAGAGTCAAAACGCATAGTGCAACGCGTGTGACGAGCCTTGAAGCCTTTCCTTTGCGCATTTCGCTTACACCTCCGTGTTGGCGAACGCGCGATGCATTGCGAGAACGGCGCGTGCTATGCTTTGAATATACATGTAGTCCTCCTTGCGTCCGCGGTCGAGGTCTGTCATAATTACAAGGCTGAACGGTCGCTCGTCGTACACGATAGCCATGTCGTGATACGACGCCACGTCCCAGCCGTACTTGTGAGCGCAGACAGTCGGCTTAACGGCATTCGGTATCATGACGGGATAATCCGAGCTCAGCAGCGCCTCCTTCATGAGCGCGGCGTACTTGCTGTCGGTGTTGAAATATTTGTATATTTCCGTAAGATAAACGGCGTAGTCGTTCGCCGACAGCTGCATAAAGCCCTTATCGGCACCCGCGATGTCGAGCGTTTCAAGCATTTTATTGTGGCTGCCGTAGCCGAAGGTGCGGCTCAGCTGCGCGAAGGCGACATTGTCGCTGTACTTTAAGGCGTAGGTGAAAAGCTCGGCATATGTGAGCGAGAAGCCGTCCTCTTCGTCCTGTATTACGCCGGAGCCGTAGGAGTACATCGTCGCGCTGTCGTAGACCCACGTGCGCGAAAGGTCGTATTTTTCCTCGCCGGCAAGGTAAATGATGTTGCCGGCGTCGTCGAGGTTCGGGTGACGTCCCTCGAACAGAGGCGTGCCGTCCTCGGCGTAAAGAGGTGTGCCGTCTACGGCAAAATTGAGCTTTTTATATTCGAAGTCGTCGAGCTCGCGAAGCACCGCGTAGACATACGGCGCTTTTATGAGGCTCGCGGAATACATCACCGTGTCCGCATTATAGCCGAAGGTGTAGCCCGTTTCGAGATCCGTGTAAACGAAGGCTACCTCCGCGGGCGAGTAAATGCCGTTCGCGTTTCCGTCGTCGTCGAGCTGCGCGCGTGTCGGGCGGTCGGGAGCGGTCACAAGGCGCAGAAGCTCAGACAGCTGCTCTGCCTGAAAGCCGAAGGCGGAGCTTGCACTTTGAGAATACTTCTCGATAAGCTTCTCGAGGCTGTTGTCCGTTTCCGTCGTTGGCGACTCCTCTGTCACAGCGTCGGTGACAGTCGGCGGCTCTGTACGGCTCTCGCTCACAGTCGGCGTCCCGACGGGTAGGGCTGTGTCAGAAGTGACGTCTGTGCCGCTGCCGGCAGTGCCGAGCGACCGAATTGCCAAAAAGACGCACGCAATAAGCGATAATGCGAGCGCGCAGGAAAGCACAGTGATGCAAATATGGTAGACTTTTATTCTCGAACGGTAATTTGTCAAAGTGTGTCGCCTCCTCAATGCTGCTTCAATAATATTCTACCACTTTATGCAGGTGTCGTCAATGCATGGCTGCAAAGTTACACTGTACAATTTTCGACACGATTTTTGTATATTACGTCGACGCAAAAATAGAGCGAAAACCGAAAAAATGTCTTCCATTATAGCCTGAGATTTGATATAATAAAGATATAGCTTGGCTTCAAAGGAGGCAGTATGAACAATAGCAATTACAGACCGCGCAAACGCGACAGAAAGCCGCCGTTTCCGTACTCTGCGCTGATAATCGGACTTCTTGCAATAACCGCTGTATTTTCGGTAATTTGGGCGATAGCCTTCAATAAGGATTCCTTCGGTACGGAGAAGGAAAGCACGCAGCTGACAGACAGCGCCGCGAGCTCACACGTGACGTCGGGAGAAGACTCAAGCAGCGTGAACGACGAGCCGACGGACGAGCTGACTTATACCGAAACGACGCTCCTTGTTACGGGAGACGTGATGTATCACTCTCCGCAGCTCGAGGCGGCGTATAACAGCACGACGGGCGAATATTCGTTTTCCGACTGCTACAGGTACATAAAGGATATCGTCTCGGCTGCGGATTACGCCGTTGCGAATTTCGAGACGACGCTTGCGGGAGACAGCTCGGGCTATGCGTATCAGGGCTATCCCGTGTTCAATACGCCTGACAGCGGACTTTCGGCACTTGTCGATGCGGGCTTTGATATGATGCTTTATGCGAACAATCACTGCTACGACACGCAGCACACGGGTCTTATCAGAACGCAGGAGCAGTTCAAGGCTCTCGGGCTTGACTATATCGGCGCGAGACTCGACAGCTCGGGCAAGACCTACCGAAATGTTACGGTCGGCGACGTGACGTTCGGCATGCTCAACAGCACTGACGACCTTTCCTACGGAAACACCGCACTCCGCACGCTCAACGGCATTGCGCTTCAGGGCGGGGACGTGCAGCTCATCGATCTTATCAATCACAGCCTGCTTGAGGAGTTTTATGCGTCTGCCGAAGCACATATCAAGGAGCTTCGCGACGCCGGCGCCGACATTATAATATACTTCGTCCACTGGGGCGATGAGTACCACCTTACGCATAACGATATGCAGGCGCAGATAGCGCAGCGCCTGTGCGACCTTGGCGTCGACGTTATAATCGGCGGTCACCCGCACGTGATACAGGATGCACAGCTGCTGACCTCGACGAAGGACGCCGCGCACAAAACACTGTGTTTTTACTCGCTCGGCAATCTCATATCGAATCAGAACCGCCTGACAATGGGCGACACGATGAACAGCACGTACACCGAGAACGGACTTATTGTCGAGCTTACGGTGAGAAAATACTCGAACGGCGAGTGCATTGTGGCACAGGTCGACACCGTTCCGCTGTGGGTACACAGATACTCGGACAGCGTCGGACGTCTTCATTACGAGATAGTGCCGGTCGAGGCGGCATGTGCTGACCCCGCGTCCTACGGACTTTATAACAGCAGCTTCGGTGTGAGCCACGCCTCGGCGGTCCGGGCGATGACAGACGGACTCCTCGGCGGAATTTGCGAGGTCTTTGCCGAAAGCGTTGTCCTGCCGAAATAAGAGAATAGGAAAGGCAGCCTGTTTTGCAGGCTGCCTTTGATTTATTGCTTTGCGCGAAGCCTTCGGTTCACCGTGACAAGTCGCGCGACGTACAGCAGAAGCAGGAATATCCACGCGAAAATCTCGGCATACGCGATGACCATTTTGCCGAAGAAGCTCTTCCAGGCGTAGGAGGCGATAATTCGCGAAGCCAGCGAGGCAATGCCCGCAGCGCCCGAGTACAGCACGTCGCCGAGCCCTTCAAGGTAGCTGCGAATTGCCGTCGCCATGCCGAAAACTATGTAGAAGCACGCGATACGCAGAAAGAAGTCCTTGCCGATCTTCACGGCAGCCTCTCCCGCGCCGAACATTGATATTAGGTATCCTCCGGTCGGGATGACGGCAAGGGTGAGAAGCACCGACACGGCGGCGGTCAGCGCCGCTCCGAGCCTGAAAATACGCATGGCGCGCTCCGTTTCGCCCGCGCCGTAGCGCTGTGCGACCTGAGTCGAGATGCCCGAGCCGAGATTCGTTATCGGTATCATGATTATTGAGTCTATCCTGTAGGCTGTCGTAATGGCTGTTACCGTGGCGCTGCCGAAGCCGTTCATGAAGCCTTGGAGAATGATGTTTCCGAAGGAGCTGACGCTTGACTGTATCATGGGCGGCAGGCTGAAGCGGCAGCCCTCGGCAAGCGCCGACGTGTAAAACAGGCGCGAGGCTCTTTGCGGTCTGATAAGGCGGTGCTTCGCGAAGCCGTACAGCACGATAAATACCGCCATTGCCGCCTGCGAGAGCACTGTCGCTATTGCCGCGCCGCGCACGCCCATTTTGAGTGCAAGGACAAAATAAAGGTCAAGCGCGATGTTGACAGCGGAGGACAGCAGCACCGCGTAAAACGGAGTCTTGCTGTCGCCAATGCCGCGCAGCGCCGCCGAGATGACATTATAAAGCGTCAAAAACGGCAGTCCGATGAATATTATCCTCAGATACCCGAGCGCGGCGTCGAAAATGTCGCTCGGCGTTTGCAGAGCGTTCAAAAAGGGTGATGCAAATACGATGCCGCAGACCGAGAGTGCCGTAAATATCGCGCCGAGCACTATTATAAAGGTGGACAGCAGCCGAGGTATCTGCTCAAGCTCGCGTCTGCCGTATTTCTGTGCGAACAGCACCGACAGACCGAGCGTGAAGCCTGTTACCGTATTGATAAAGAGATTAATGACCGATGAGGTGGCGCCTATCGCCGCGAGCGCAAGGTCGCCCTCGGCATTTCCGACGATGAACGCATCAGCCCAGCTGTACAACTGCTGAAGAATTCCGCTCATTATGAGCGGCAGACAGAATTTTATCAGAGAAAACGTAATGTGACGCGCGCTGCTTTCGCTTTTTGTCCTTGGCATATTACTTCCTTTCGCCTCAAAAAGAGACGTTTTCCGAGCCACCGCCCGAAGCAAGGTGCGGTGTAGCTCAAAAACGCCTCTTTATTGTATTTCCCTTTCAATTGTACCACACTATGCCGGAAAAGTCAATCTTTGCGCCGCGTGCTTATTTCATGAACTTTTCCTTCGCCTCGGCGAGCTTTTCGATGAAAATACGGTCAAGCTCGGTCAGGCGGTAGTCGCGACGGCGGATGAGTACGTCCTTGTACACCTTTTTGTTCGCGTTGACGCGCTTTTGAACGAGCTCGAAGGACGATAGCAGCTTTTCCGATATCGGAGATACCCACATGAAGGTATTCGGCACGCTTGACAGTATCTCAAACTGGCTGGAACGGTCGAAGACGTATATCCTCTTGTCGACATATTCGGAGAGCTCCGCCTTCTTTACGTCAATGAGCGGGAGAGAGGGCACGTAGGGGTCGCCGTGGATGACCTCGATATAATCGGACAGCTCCTTCGGTGAAATGCTGTCGCATTGCGCGAGCGGGTGGTTGCGCGAGAGCAGGAGCACGTAGGAAAACTCGGTTATCGTCTCGTAATTGAGATGCTTTTCGTCGAACATCGAGCAGAAGTATTTCTCGAACGCCGACTGATAGCGGATGATGCCGAGATTGTAGTCCTCGCGGACAACGTTGTTTATCGTCCGCATGGAGTTCGTTTCCTTGTAGAATATATCGGCGGGGGTGTCCGTTTTTATGTGCTTTGCAAATTCGGAAAAGGCGTATGAGATGTATGTCGTTCGGGGAGCACAGACGGAGAAATACTGCTTGCCGGTCTTGCCGTTGCGGTAAAGCTCCTCGATGGCGTCGACCTGTGATATGATGGGCTTCGCATATTGCAGAAATTCCTCGCCCTCGGGTGTTACGGTAATGCCCTTCGAGGTGCGGCGGAATATCGTGATACCGAGGCTCTCTTCAAGCTCCTTTATCGCACGGCTGAGGTTCGGCTGCCCCATATAAAGGTTCTGCGCCGCGCGGCTTATCGATTTCGTCTTCGAAATTTCGACCGCGTATTTTAGGTGAAGAATGTTCATACTGTCGTCCCGCCTCGCTTTCAGACTGAGTTTATATAGTTTATATAATTATAGCATGTAAATGCCGCATATGCAAGAGCCCGTCGCGTCGGCTCGGTGAAAGACGGGAATATTTCGTGCCAAGTGAGCCGAAACACCTTGAAAAATACCGCGCGTCGGGTTATAATGTATCTGTACGATATAAAATGGGATATACGCCGCGAGGAGACACAATATGAATAAGACTGTAAATATGACACACGGCTCGCCGCTTCGGCTGATGCTGCTTTTTGCACTTCCGCTCATGGCGGGAAATGCCTTTCAGCAGATGTATATAGTAGTCGACACGGCAATAGTCGGGCGCGGCGTCGGGCTGTCGGCGCTTGCCGCACTCGGAACGGTCGATTGGCTGAACTGGATGTTTATCGGTATCGCTCAGGGCTTCACGCAGGGCTTTTCCGTTAAGATAGCGCAGAAATTCGGAGAGGGCGATACGGACGGCGTGTGTCACAGCGTCGCTCAGAGCTTCAGGCTATCGGCAATCATCGCGCTTGTCGGCGTCGTTTTCGCACAGCTCGCTCTCCCGCTGTTTTTACATGTGCTTCACGTTCCCGGTGAGCTTTGGGGCACGGCGGAGCTTTATTCGAGAATAATAATGGGCGGCTTTCCCGTCGTCGTGTTCTTTAACTGCTGCTCTGCGGCGCTTCGCGCCGTCGGAGACAGCCGCACACCGCTTGTCGCAATGCTCACGGCATCAGTTACCAATGTGGCGCTTGACCTTGTTACGGTGTTTCCGCTCGGCTGGGGAGTTGCTGGCGCTGCCGGTGCCACGGTACTTTCTCAGCTTATTGCAGGTGTGATTTGCGCGTGGAGAATAACAAAAACGCCCGCGCTGCGCTTTTCCCGCGAGCATCTGAGGGCAGAGAGCGCTCTTGAGCGCGAGCTGATGAAAATGGGTCTGCCGATGGCTGTGAAGAATATCATAATCAGCATCGGAGGAATTGCGGTGCAGTCCGTCGTAAACGGCTTTTCGATGAGCTTTATCGCAGGCTTTACGGCGACAAATAAGCTATTCGGCATACTTGACATTGCGGCGATATCCTACGGTTACGCCGTGACGACCTATATCGGACAAAATTACGGCGCGCGGCATTTCGACCGAATACGCCGCGGGATGAAGACGGCGGTGCTGCTTTCGCTTGCAACGTCGGTGGTCATCGGTGTTATTATGCTCATATTCGGGCGTGAGCTGACGCTGCTGTTTATCTCGGAGAAGGACCCCGCGCTCGTTGCAGCCGCTTCCGATACCGCGTACAGCTATCTCAGCGTAATGAGCTTGTGTCTGCCGATACTGTATCTGCTTTACGCCTTTATGGCGGCGCTTCAGGGGCTCGGTGACACGATAAGCCCGATGATATCGGGAATAATCGAATTCTTCATGCGCGTCGCCGTATCGATTGCCATCGGCTTTACGGGCTTTGAAAACGGAATATTCGCCTCCGAGGTGCTTGCGTGGCTCGGGGCGACCGTGTATATGTTTATCATGTATAAAAGGACAGCCTCGCGCGTCCTTGACGAAAATAAAGCATCTCACACTCTGAAAGGTGAAAAGGTATGAATATTGCAGAGCTGAAAAGAAAGAGCGAGCGACTGACGGCGGAGACCGTTGATGTGCTCAGAAACAAGCCGGTCGAGAGCACGATGTACGACAGAATGTGCGTCAGTGCCGAGGCTTCACGTCCCTACAGAAAGCTTCCGAGACCGCTTTACACCGGTAACGGCATGCTCCACCTTGCGAAGATAGTGGCAACTCCCGTCTCGCCCGACGACATTCTCGTCGGACGCGTTCCCGAGAAGCTTCTGAGCGAGGAGGAGGAAAAGCATTTTGCTGAGCTGTGCCGCGAGAACGAAAGCGAGGGCTTCTTCATGTGTGACTGGGGTCACACACCGCTCGAGTGGGAGGAGATAATGCGTATCGGCATCTCCGGGTACGTTGAGAAGAGTGAAGCGGAGCTTCGCCGACGCCGCGCGGCGGGGGATGACGAAAAGCGCATCAATGCGCTCGAGTGCATGAACCTCGTACACCGCGCCTACCGCCTTTATATCGAGCGCTACGCAGACGCTGCGGAGCAGGCGGGGCTTTGCGAGAGCGCAGAGCTGTGCCGCGCCATAGCACACCGTCCGCCCGAGAGCTTCGCGGAGGCAATGCAGCTTGTGCTTCTTATCGGACTGATGTTCTCGGCATACTCCTGCGTGGTCAATGCCACAATGTGCCTCGGCAGAATGGACGACTACCTCCTGCGCTTTTATAAGCACGACATCGAGTCGGGCGTACTCACCGAGGAGGCTGCGGGCTACATAATCGACGACTTTTACTGCAAGTGGTCGCTGCCGATCGGACGCGGCGAGCATCAGATGAGCTGGCGCGACGGAAACGAGACGGGCTGGACGAGAAACCCGATGTACGACTCGCCGACATACATAATTCTCGGCGGCTATTCGCACCACGGCGACTGCAACGGAAACCAGCTGACGCGGCTTTTCCTCGAAAGGATAAATCCCCGCTTTGAGAACCCTGTGCTCGTCTTCAGACGCACCGATAATGTACGGGACGACATTTGGTCGCTCGTTTGCGACAAGCTTCGCGAAAATTCGTCGCTCCTTGTCTACAATGACGAGACGATGATCAAGGCAATGGAATTTGCGGGAGTGGAGCACGACGATGCGATTAACTACACGATCCACGGCTGCAACTGGCCGGATCTTCAGGGACTCAATACATATTGCACAGTCGGCGGACCGCTTGCCTCGTTTATAATGAA
>CAYNHY010000002.1:0-39722 GCA_964397225.1 uncultured Ruminococcus sp. | reverse complement strand
TAATCGAGAGTTGTATACTTAAACGCGTACTGATCGGGAAAATCTTCAACCATGCGGTCGAGTACCTCGGAGAACGTGAGGTCGATAAGATCGTCTTTTTTCCAGACGAAGCGACCCGTGTGAGTCTCGTTGTAGTAGAAGTTCTTCTCGTTCTGAGAGGGATCTCCGAACTGACGCATATAGTTCTGGAACTGTGTGAGGACGGTCTCCATGTCGTCAAGCTCCTCGCACCATGCGGGATCCCAGACGAGCGAAACGAATCCGTCGTAGTTGACGCTTCTAAGCGCGGAGACGATCTCACGAACGGGAAGCTCACCCTCGCCGGCGAGGCGATACTCGGCTACGCCGTCGGTCGCGTCGATATCGCTGAAGTGTACAAGGCGCACGTACGCACCGAGATTCTTTATGATGACTTCGGGATCTTTCTCGGCAAAGTATGCCTCGGAAACATTCCAAAGTGCGCCGACGCTGTCGCTTGCGAAGCGGTCAAGCGTCTCGCAAAGGCGTGCGCTGTCGCGATAAACGCCGGAAGTCTCGAGAAGAAGCGTGATGCCGAGCTCCTCGGCACGCGGGAGCACCTGCTCGATGAACGCCTCGACGCGCGCGACTCCGCGCTCGTCATCGTCACAGCGGCAACTTCTGAAGCGAATGTACGGAATGTGCAAGAAGCGTGCGATTTCAAAGCATCTCTCGGTCTCGGCGAGAGCCTCATCAGTCACGCCCTCTGCGGAAATATCGCAGATAGTATCGATACAGGGGATCGTAAGCTCGCGGTCATAAAGCATACGCAGTGTCGCCGCCGCAGAATAATCGTGAAACGCGCCGTCGCGATCGGTAAAGAGAGCACCGTTTACGTTATGCAGTTCGATTCCGTCGAACTTGAGGTCGTGCGCAGTGTTGCAAAAATCCTCAAAGCTGCACTCGTGCCAGCCCTTTGTTGAAAAAGAAAGCTTCATTTCGTTCTCCTCCCTGCTTTACGCGTTATGCTCCTCGTAAACGATCTTGTTTACGGCGTTTATGTATGCTCTGATGCTTGCGCCGACGATGTCCGTGGACACGCCGTTTCCGGAATACAGTCTGCCCTCGAAGCGAAGCTTTACGACTGCGTTTCCGATAGCCTCCTGACCCTCCGTTACGGAGCGAATCATGAAGTCATCGAGCTCATAGCTGCTTCCCGTGACCTGACCTATCGCGCGGAAGGCAGCGTCGATCGGACCGTCACCGAGAGAGACGCCGACAAGTGTGCGTCCGTCGCGCTCGAGTGTGATCTGCGCGCTTGAATTGATAATATTACCGTTGTTTACAACATAGCTGACAAGCTTGTAGGAATCGGGCACCTGGAGCGCTACCGAGGCGACTATCGCCTCAAGCTCCGCACCTCCGACCCTCTTCTTCTCACCGACGCGTCCGATCTCCTCGTGAACGCGGGCGCAGTCCTCATCGGACAGGTCGTAGCCGAGTCGTGCGACAGCGGTGGAAACGCTTTCGACGGTGTCGGAAGCATCAAGGCTGACTCCGTCGTTTTCGTCTGCCGACGGTGCGCTCACCGACTTCTCGCTCTTTGCGCTTCCGGTAATGCGGCGAAGCTGCTCGGTGATACGGTGGAGCTCGGTATAGGTAATGTCGGAGGAGATGCCGAAGCTCTCTCCGCAGTTTTTGACAAGTGTCGCAAAGGTCTCGGTCTGCGCGCTCTCACCGTCAACGGCGCACTTGACAAACGACACACCGCGGCAAGCCGCCATCGTAAGGGAGGCTACGGCAGACCGTTTTTATCGGAGCAGGATGCACCGACGGGAACGCCGGCACAGGCTGCAACGCTCTCTGTGAAGGCTGCAAATGCATCAGGGAGCATTTCGGCGGCGCTGTCGCAAACGCTGACATACGACGCTCCGGCGCCAACTGCCGTGCGGATAGCGTCGTCAAGGAAGCTCCTTTCGGCTCTTGTCGCATCAACGGCGCAGAACTCAACCTCGGCGACGTGAGACACGGCAAGCTTTACCGCCTTTTCGATCCACTCAAGCATTGCGGCGGGCTTCTTCATCATGAAGTACTCCATACCGACAGACGATGTGGGGAGTGTTATCTTAATTCTCGCACGGGACGCCGAGCTGAGTGCGGCAGCGGCATTTTCGATGCTCTCGGCGGAGCTTCCCGCAGCGACGGAGAGCGTGCTGTTTTTCACAAAGGATGACGCTGTACGCACCATCAGAATATCACTTTTCGGGTTTGCGATCTCGGGCAGCTCGATAATGTCGCACTTCATGCGATCAAGCTGGCGGATGATTTCAAGCTTCTCCTTAAAGCTGAAGCTTCTGTCTTCACGGCAAAGCGTGGCATCGGCAATTTTGACCTTGTTCATGTTATTTTCCTTTCGAATTCAATCAAATATTCTGCCTGCGGCGTCTGCGAAAAAGAAAAGCCCTGAAATCGGATAATCCGATTTCAGGGACGAAATGCTTCGCGGTACCACCCTGTTTACCGTCAAGAAAAACGGTCAACTCGTCAGAGCTCAGGCAAGCTCCCGACCATGATAACGGGGTCCTCCGTAGCCGTTTACTGTAATTCGACGACTCTGCTCCGAAATGAGACTTCACATCCACCGCCAATATCGGCTCGCACCTGCCGCCGACTCTCTGAAATGTGGCAAAGCGGAGGAATAATTCCATCAACGCATTTGAATAAGTTGCCGTTATTATACCACCGCTCGCCCAACTTGTCAAGCTTTTTTTCAGAAAAAACGCATTTTCTCCGTATAAAACCGAGGAAGTCTCGCAGCTTTGTCGAGACTCCCTTCCGTTTTTTTACTTTCTGTCTATTCTGAACAGGCGCATCTGTCCGGCGTACAGCGGGATATTTTCCTTACCGGATTCAGGGCTTCCTCCGATATCCGCGCCGTTGAATGTGACCTCGCGAACGGCACATTTTTCGGGGTCGAACTCGATATTCACCGAGCCGTGTATCTTCGTCATTGCGTTAACGGCACAAATGTATTCCTGTCCGTTGTCATCCTCGAAGAAGCTGACGAGAATGTCATCCCAGACCGCACTGACCTTGACAAGGTCGTGATCGCCGTCCTTAAAGCGCGGGAAAACATCGGTGATGTTGTCGCCAAGCATATATGTGCTCTTTCTGCGAAGCGTCGGCATTATCTCGCCGTAATGATCGGCAAAACGGCGCTGCGCGCGGAGCATATCGTAGTATGCCTCAGTCTTATTGCCATACTCGTCGATAGGAGAGCCGAAGTACTCGTGTCCGGTCTTGCGATCGTAGAAACGGAACCAAATATTACCGCGGCAGCCGCAGGCTGCGGGAACGGTTATCTGCCAGAGAAGCTCGTGATAGTTCGGCTTTCTGAATGCATAGTGTGCGCTCGAGAGCGTGTTCGCCCAAATGTCGAGACCAGCCTTCTCGGCTGCACCGACGACTACCTTAAGTGAGTAAATATCATCTCTGAGAGTCTTCTCGTTGATCATGCTTCCGTAAAGGTCAAGGCTTGCAAAGCTTGCGCCCTTCTCACGGATATACTTGAAGTACTCCTCGAGTGTGCGACCTCCGAGAACCTCATTTGAAAGCTCGGGGGTGTCGCCGCAAAGGTTCACATATGCTTTCAGCTCGGGAGCTACGCGGTGATGGATCTCAAAGCACTTGGCTGTTGCCTCAAGCGACTCCTTATCGCTCGGCTCATCACCGATGAAGAAGCCGTAAAGCGCGGGGTGACCCTTGAGGGGCTCGTATACTGTGCGAAGATTCTGTTCAAGCTGCTCCTCGCTGATATACTTGAGGTCTCCGTAGGAAAGACCGGCGCAATTGACGATCATCTTCACTCCAAGCTCCGCTGCGCGGTCAAGGAAGGGCTTTACTGCGCGAACGCCCTCCTCGCTGCATGGGATCGAGGGTGTCATCGGAACTGTCATTCCGCATTCCTTCCACACCCCGACCTCATCGGTAGTAAAGTCCGACGTGGGGTTGTACACCCACATTGAAAAAGGATATTTTTCTGCCATAATATTCTCCGTTTCTCCGCCGTTCGGCGGCAATTGATAACTAAGCTCAAGTCTTACGCCTTTGCAAGCTCGTCGCTGCGTCTGAGGCATGCCTTCATGCAGTCCTCGACCGTCACGTCAAAATCGGATGCATTGAGCGAGTTGAGCGCAGCCTCCGTCGTTCCCTTCTTCGAGGTAACTCTCGCACGAAGGGTCGCGGGAGAAATTCCGTTTTGATCGATGACCTGCGCCGTTCCGACGAGCGTCTGCACAGCAAATGCCTCCGCCGCGTCCTCGGGAATTCCGAGCGTGACCGCCGCGCGAGCCATGGACTCGACCATGCGGCAAATATATGCCGGACCGCTTCCGGAAAGCGCCGTATATGCCGAGATCATGTCCTCCTCGACGCGTCTGATTATTCCGAGCGGAGCAAAAACAGCCTCCGCAAGTGCCGCCTCGGCGTCACCCGCAGCGCTTCCGAGCGCGTATACGGTAGCCGAGCGTCCGACCGACAGCGGCATATTCGGCATAAAGCGAACGACGCGTGCGCCGCCGAGCGCATCCTCGAGACGCGCGGTCGATATTCCCGCCATTATCGAAAAATAGAGCTTGTCGGAGGTAAGATACTCTCCGTACATCAAAAGCGCCTCCGGAAGCACCTGGGGCTTGATCCCGAATACCACGGTGTCGCACTCCGCAAGGCTCTCCGCCGTGCGGCAGGCTATTCCGTGACTCTCCGCCGCGCTTTTCGCGACGTCGGGGAAGGCGTCGTTTATGCAGTATATATTCTCCGGCGCGATAAGTCCCGCGCCGAGTATTCCGTCTATCATTGCGCCCGCCATGAAGCCGACGCCGATAAAGGCGAGCTTTCCTTCGATTTTCATTTACCTCGCCTCACTTTCTTATCTGTCCCGTGCCCTCGACGATGAACTTGTACGAGGTTATCTCACGAAGTCCGAGCGGGCCGCGAGCGTGCATCTTCTGTGTTGAAATACCGATCTCCGCGCCGAAGCCGTATTCGAAGCCATCGGTGAAGCGTGTCGAGGCATTGACATTCACAGCCGCCGCGTCGACCTCGCGAATGAATCTGTCAGCCGCCGAGCGGTCATTTGTGATTATCGCCTCGGTATGTCCCGTGCCGTAGCGTCTGATATGCGCGATGGCGTCATCTATGCTGTCGACAAGCTTCACAGCCATATCGAGCGAAAGAAATTCACTCGCAAGCTCACTCTCCGTGACCGGAACGGCATAGGGAACAAGGGCACAAAGCCTCGGGCAGCCGTGTACGGTAACGCCGGAGGCGCGAAGTGCGTCGCAGAGCCTTACTGCAAGCTCGGGGCGGGACGCGTGAACGAGCAGAGTCTCGGCGGCGTTGCAGACCGCGGGGCGCTGAGTCTTCGCGTTTATGAGGATATTCTCAGCCATTTCGGCATCCGCGTCGCGGTCAACGTAAATATGGCAGTTTCCGACTCCCGTCTCGAGCACGGGCACACGGCAATTTTCAACGACGCGTCTGATGAGCCCCGCACCTCCGCGCGGTATCATAAGGTCAATGTAGCCGCGAAGCGACATCATCTCATCGACCACATCGTGCGAGCGTCCGTCGACCAGCGACACCGCGTCGCACGGAAGGCTGCTCTCTGCGAGCGCGTCGCGCATTATCTCGGTAAGCTTTTTGTTCGATTCAAGGGCGCTCGAGCTTCCGCGAAGCATGACGGCGCTTCCCGCCTTCAGCGAAAGCGAAGCGGCATCGACCGTAACATTCGGGCGCGCCTCGTATATCATTCCGATAACGCCGAGCGGCACGCGAACGCGCTTTATCACAAGACCGTTCGGTCTTGTCGTCTCCTCGATGACCTCGCCTACGGGGTCGGGGAGAGCGACGACCTGACGCACGCCGAGTGCAATGTCGGCAATTCTCTTTTCGTTAAGCGTGAGCCTGTCGATAAGCGCCGCGGAGGTGCCGTTCCCGACGGCTGCGGCAACGTCTCTGCCATTCGCCTCAAGTATCTCGTCAACGCGCGACTCGAGCGCGTCGGCAATAAGCATGAGCGCGCGGTTTTTCTCGTCTGTTGACGCGCACGCAAGTGCGCCGGCTGCCGTCTTCGCGCTCTGCGCCTGCTTTACAAGTATCTCGTTCATATTAAAAAGCTTCCTTTCGCTCGTATATCTTCCTTACAGCGTCGTGAGAACAAGGTCGTCCTTTCTTATAACGACACAGCTTTTTCTGTCGTCCGTGTTTATCATGTCGCATATCTCGTTTTTGGAGAATGACGCAATTCCCCGCCCGAGGCACACGTGGTCTCCCGCCGTCAGGATGCGAACTACATCTCCGCTTGCAAAATCCCCCTCCGCCGCGGTAACTCCCGCGCAAAGCAGACTTTTTTCGTGATGTGCCACAGCCTCAGCAGCACCTCGGTCAACATAAATATTTCCCTTTGACGGCGCGTAGAACGCCATCCACTGGAGGCGCGTTCTGAGACTTCCGTCCGCCTTAAAGAGCGTGCCCTTGGCGCTTCCCGCAACCGCGTTTGTTATAACATTTTCATCCTTTGACGAGCAGATGAACACAGGGACTCCGGCACGCGTCGCAAGGGACGCTCCGCGAAGCTTCGTTATCATGCCGCCGGTGCCGTTTTTCGTTCCGGCGCCGCCCGCGTAGCGCTCGATCTCGGGAGTGATCCGGTCGACTGTCGGAATATGGCGAGCCGTGGGGTCGCTTGCGGGGTTCGCGGTATAAAGCCCGTCGGTATCCGTAAGCAGTATCAGCATGTCCGCATGAAGCATTGCGGCGACCTGCGAGGAGAGCGTGTCGTTGTCTCCGAGCCTTAGCTCCTCAACGGCTATGGTATCGTTCTCGTTGATTATCGGCACAGCCCCTCGGCTGAGAAGTATCTCGAGTGCTGCAAATGCGTTTTTGTATCTGCGCTTGTCTGTAAAGTCACCGCGTGTGAGAAGTATCTGAGCGCAAACGTATCCGCGCTCCGCGAAGAATCTCTCATACTCCTCCATGAGCAGTCCCTGTCCGACGGCTGCCGACGCCTGCTTTGCGGCAACGGAGGTTGGACGTGTAGTGTAGCCGAGTGCGCGAAAGCCCGCGGCAATCGAGCCCGAGGTAACTATAACGCAGTCGTGACCTGCGTCACGAACGTCTGCGACCTGGCGCACGATAGTCTGTATTTTCTCACGCGAAATATCGCCGTTTTTCCCGGTAAGCGAGCTGCTTCCGATCTTGATTATGTAAAGCTTCTTATTATTCATGCGCTATCGAGCACCTTTCGACGGTCATCCTCTGTTTTGATATATTGTACCACACCACCGACGAAATGTCAACGAGACAGGCGAATACAGCGTACCTTTTTCGCATGTGTATTTACGCTCTTGTGCTTGATTTTTTCTCTACGGTATAATATAATAATAGCGTATAATGTTTACAAAGCGAGGTACCCCAAAAAAAAAATGAAGTGGCTTGAGCACTACAGACTCGGCGCTGCCGAGACAGATATAAACAACATCGCCTCCGCTTCCGCGGTCATACGCTATCTGCAGGACTGCGCGAACTGCCATCTTGCAGCGGTGCGCCCCTCCTACGACGAGCTTTTCGAGAGAGGGCTCGCCTTCGTTTTGAGCCGCATGTCGGTGGTTTTTCACGAGGAGCTTCACGCGCATGACGCCTTTGACTGCGAGACGTGGGCGTCGGGCTCCAGAGGCGTGACCTTCAACCGCTGCTACCGCATAACAAAAAGCGGCGCCGCGGTCGTAGAGGCGTCCTCCGTGTGGGCTCTTCTTGACACAGCTAACGGTCGCCCCTGCCGTGTCTCGGATTCGGGCGCCGATTACCACGATGAGGAGCCACTTGAGCTTGACATGCCGACACGCTTCAGAATACCGAGCTCGCCCGAGCCCGTGAAGCTCGGAGAGAGGCTTGTCGAATACGCGGACTGCGACATCAACGGTCACATGAATAACGCCAAGTATCCCGATATTCTCTGCGGCTTCGCCGGAGACATGAACGGTCGCAGACTTTGGCGAATGAATATTAATTTTCTGAACGAAGCACCGCTCGGCGAAAGGCTCGCCGTATACCGCACGGAGCTTGACGGCGTGCATTACATTCGCACGCTGCGAGAGGACGGCCTCACAAACGTCGAGGCTTCTCTGTGCTTTAAGGATATAAAAAAATGAGCATGACAAATTCAACTCTTTGCTACATAGAAAAAGGCAGCTCGTATCTGATGCTGCACCGCGTAAAGAAGGAGCACGACCTGAACCGCGACAAGTGGATCGGCATCGGTGGGCATTTCGAGTTCGGCGAGTCGCCGGAGGACTGCATTCGCCGTGAGATACGCGAGGAAACCGGTCTTTCGGCAATTACGCTTGCGTTTCGCGGCATTGTGACCTTTGTTTACGGCGACGAGTGCGAATACATGCATCTCTTCACCTGCAACGATTTTCAAGGAGAGCTATGCGACTGCGACGAGGGCGAGCTTGAGTGGGTCGAACGAAGCAGACTCAGAAAGCTCGAGCTGTGGGAGGGAGACCATATATTTCTCGACCTTATCGAGGACAGGGCGCAGCCGTTTTTCTCACTGAAGCTTGTGTACGCCGACGGCGGCACGCTCACCGAGGCTGTGCTTGACGGCGCGCAGCTGCACTTGCCCTACGCCGCGAAGGCGCGCGCTAACAGTCCGAGCGAAAAATCAGGTAAAAAAAACACCTCCGACTGCTCCGCGAAAGGCAGTGTCGGCGAGAGCGAACCGAAAAGCGCTGCCGCAAGCTCGCCGAGAAGCGTCAGCATCTACACCGACGGCTCGTGCCGCAAGAATCCGGGACCCGGCGGCTGGGGTGCGATACTTGTAGCCGACGGGCGAGAGCTTGAGCTGTGCGGCGGCTGCGCCGACACGACAAACAACCGTATGGAGCTGACCGCTGTCATTACTGCGCTGTCTAAATTAAAAAAACCTTGCCGCGTGGAGCTCACGACCGACTCGCGCTATGTATGCGACGGCATTACGAAGGGCTGGGCGCGTTCGTGGAGGAAGAAGGGCTGGAAAAAGGGAGACGGCTCGCCCGCGCTGAATCCCGATCTCTGGGAGCAGCTGCTCGAGCTGTGCGAGCTGCACAGCGTAAGCTTCAATTGGGTCAAGGGACACGCTGGGCATCCGTACAACGAGCGCTGCGACGCTCTCGCGCAGAACGAGTCGGGTAAATATCTGTGATGGCACGCGCGGGACTCATATATTTTATCGCTGTGTCCGTAATATCGGTGATAATTACAATTCACGACAAGCGCGCAGCCGCTCGCCACGCACGGCGAGTATCCGAGCGACGTCTGTTGATTCTCAGCGCGCTCGGCGGCTCTGTCGCCATGTACATTACAATGCAGCTGATCCGACACAAAACGCTTCACGCGAAATTCATGCTCGGCATACCGGCGATCATGGTCGCGCAGCTTGCGCTGCTGCTCGTCGGTGCGCGAATATTCATCTAAACGCAGCCCTTTCACATGTTATACGACGGCTCAACGCGTTTTTTGACTTTTCCCTCTTTCCTGGTCTTCACCGTTTGCTCGCGTAAAGCACTTACTGATATCCGCATGACTCATAGCAAAAAAAAGCAAACGACCGGCGCCCCAAAAGGAGCATCGGTCGTTTGCTTTTATAACATGAAAATATCACTCGAAAATTAATTATCTTCCGGCTTCCTTGCTCTTACGGAGCATATTGATTATCTCAGAGATATCGTCGTCGGAAACATTGGATTCCGCAAGCTCGGGAAGCTCTTCCTTCTTTGCGGGCTCGGCAGCCTTTGCGGGAGCCGCCTCAGCGTTTCCCTTCTTCATCTCAAACATCTCGCTGCTGTTGTCAAAGCCGGTAGCGATGATGGTGATCTTCATCTTGTCCTCAAGCTCGGGATCGAATGCAACACCCCAAATTACGGTTGCGTCCTCGTGAGCCTGGCTCGCGATGAGAGAGGATGCGGTGTCGATATCATTAAGCTCAATGTCGGGAGATGCGGTGATGCTGACGAGGATACCCATCGAGCCTGCGATAGTGGTCTCGAGCAGGGGGCTTGAGATAGCGTTCATTGCCGCAGTCTCTGCCTTGTCCTTGCCGCTTCCCTCACCGATGCCCATGTGAGCGTAGCCTGCGTTCTTCATAACGGTCGTAACGTCCGCGAAGTCGAGGTTGAGGTACTGAGGAACATTGATAAGCTCTGAAATGCTCTGTACACCGTGGCTGAGGACGTCGTCCGCAACGGCAAAGGCATTCATAAGTGTGATCTTTTCACCGATCTCCTTGAGCTTCTCATTCGGGATTATGATAAGAGAGTCAACGTACTTGCTGAGGTTGGCGATACCGCGCTCTGCCTGCTCCATTCTCTTCTTACCTTCAAATGCGAAGGGCTTTGTGACGATAGCTACGGTAAGGATGCCCATCTCCTGTGCTACGCGAGCAACGACAGGTGCGGCACCTGTTCCCGTACCGCCGCCCATTCCGGCAGTAACGAAGACCATCTCAGCTCCGCTGAGTGCGTTCTTGATCTCCTCGATATTCTCCTCTGCGGCGTGCTCACCGATCTCGGGGTTAGCACCCGCTCCGTGTCCCTTTGTGATCTTCTCACCGATCGGAACCTTAATGGTCGCGCTCGAGTGAAGAAGTGTCTGATTATCGGTATTAACGGAAATGAAGTCAACACCGCGGACGTTGGTCACAATCATATGGTTGATGGCGTTGTTTCCGCCGCCGCCGACGCCGACGACCTTTATGTTGACCTTGCTCTGATAGTTATCGTCAAATTCAAATGGCATTGCAGTTGCCTCCTTAAGATTTTTACTTCTTGGTATGCTTACGGTTCGAATTATTACTTACTATATATAATATACTAAATTCAGGATTTTTTCAAGAGCTTTTGAAAAATATTTTAGGCAAAAACTCAAAAAGACGCGAATTTTTTTGATTTGTCAGCGATTTCAGACGTTGTTGAGCAAAAAACGCTCGTTTTAGGCGCATGCATAACTTAATTTTGCCTGTTATGCGTTTGTATAACATCAATCAAGCCCGACGTCGTCTATTTCGAGCACGCCTGTTTTTCCTCTCACGGTCAGGTCTACGCGGTACTTTTTTTCGTTCTCGGCAAACATCTCGTCCTCAAGCACGCGCGCGGCTACTCGAAGCTTGTACGACGTGTCCGCGTTTTCGCCGATAAGCAGCAGTCTCAGCCCGTCGCACAGCGCACGGACGTCATACTTGTCGCGCACATCGACAATGTTGAGCCTGTCGGCAAGCTCCGACTGCGAGATATCCGAAAGCAGCTGCTTTATGTCGCTCATGCGTCGCTCTGAGGCAAACGCTATCTGCCGCCCGGTCACAGCGTAGCTCACGGTCGGAAGCTTAAGCTTTATTAGCCCCTCCGGCAGCGCATCCTGCGTTACCGTGCCGAGCACGCGAAGGCTGTCGGAGAGAAGCTTGTACTCTCCGTATATTACGGCGTAATAGCGCGCCGTCTCCTCGGTCGCGCTTATATTGACCGTATCGGGGAGCTGTCGATCGAGCGTCAGATGCGAAATATACGGACACCTGAAGGTCACGCTCGACTCGAGCGTGCTTGAGCGGAAGGAGTAAAGATTCACTCCCTCGGAAAGCCCTCCCGCCGACATTATCTCGTCGGAGGAATAAACGCTGCTGCCGCTGATGTTTATGTATTTTACAACGAATAAAAACCGATAGATCACTCCCGCGATCAGTGCGAGGAGAAGCACGCACACCGCAAACAGGACAAGCGCACGGCGGCGGTGTACCGTCCGTTTCCGCTCCCCCGCGCTGCGCCTTGCCTCGTCAACCTTGCGTCCGCCTCGCCGTGCTCTCGCCCTTTCGTTTTCGGCGGTATGTCCTCGAGACGTGCCGTTGCCGCGCGCTCCGCGGCTGTCCGAGCTGTTCTTGAATGCCGAAGAGCGTCGGTTGTTGCCGATGCTGCCGAAGACCGCAGTGGGGCGTGCATGAGCCGAGACGTAAAAGTCCCGTTCGAAGCTTTGCTGTTTCTCGGTCATCTTAAATCTTCCTTTTGTTCGGGTTATTTGCGTCGCGCGCCGTCGACAAGGCGTCTGATATCGTTATATATCAGGCGATTTGCGTCATCAAGCGCGAAGGCGCGTATTTTCTCGCTCATCTGAGCGCGCTCCGCCTCACCCTCCGGCGACATAAGCCCTGCCACCGTCTGCGTGAGGATCGCGCTGTTCTCGGCAAGCTGTCGCTCCTCGAACACAAATGCCGCACCGGCATCGGCGAGCACTCGCGCGTTCTTATACTGATGATTCTCCGTAACATTCGGAGACGGTATGAATATCGGGCACTTTCCGCACTTTGCAAGCTCGGAAACGGTCAGCGCTCCCGCGCGGCAGATTATAAGGTCAGCTGCCGCCATCTTCACCGGCATGTCGTAAATATACTCGACAAGCTCAAGGTTCGGGTATTTGTCAAGTCCCGCCTTTGCAAACTGTCCGCGGCATATCTGCCACTCTATCGAGCCCGTTGCGTGAATGTGCAGGGTCTCGGGGTGCTTTGCGGAATAATTCTTCATCACCTCGAGAACCGCATCGTTGACCTTCTCCGCTCCCATGCTTCCGCCGTAGGAGAGAATAACGTTTTTGTATTTGCCCTCAATGCCGAGCGCCTCTCTTGCCTCCTTGCGGCTCATGCGCGAGAAATCGCCTGCGAGCGGATTTCCGACGCGGAGAAGCTTATCCGGGCAATGAAGCGAGCGACCCGTCGCCTCGAAATTCAGATACACGCGGTCGACCTTACCTTGAAGCATGCGTACAGCAACGCCCGGAGCCACATTCGACTCGTGGAGCGCGCAGGGCACGCCCATCATTGACGCCGCCTTAACTACCGGCCACGAAACATAGCCTCCCGTGCCGATGACAACGTCAGGCTTGAACTCGCGGATAAGACGCTTTGCCTTGTAGGGCGAGGTAAGCGCAAGCCAAAACGCGCGGATATTCGCAGGAGAGAAGCTTCGTCGAATACCGCGAACGTCGACATGACGAAGCTCAAAGCCTGCCGCGGGAACAAGCTTATTCTCGATACCGCGCTCCGTTCCGACGAAGATTATCTCGGAATCGGGCTCGTTTCTTTTAATTGTTTCGGCAATGGCAAGCGCGGGGTTAACATGACCTCCCGTGCCGCCGCCCGTCATTATAACTCTCATTGTGTATTGACGTATCCTTTCCTTTGAGCGGCAATGTCACGCCGTTTTTCTGTATGACCTTCGCGATATCGAAAGAAGGACTCCCATTTCCGCCATCAGCACGGCGAGCGCCGTTCCTCCGTAGGAAATAAACGGGAGCGAGACTCCCGTCGTCGGAAGCACTCCGCACACGACCATCATATTGAGCACAGCCTGCACTCCAACCTGTGTCGTGATACCGAAGGCGAGAAGCATCGAATATTTGTCAGGCGCACGCATTGCAATAACGCAGCCGCGCCAGATAAACGCAACGAACAGCCCTATAAGGAGAGCTGCGCCGATAAAGCCGAACTCCTCACACCATATACTGAATATAAAATCGTTGTAGGGCTCGGAAACGTAGCCGAACTTCTGTCGGCTCTCCGCAAAGCCCACGCCGAACAGTCCGCCAGAGCCTATTGCGAGCGCGCCCTGAGTAGCCTGCCACTTCTCGGCAAGCGTATCCGCATTATCCGAGGTAAAGGTAAGCACCCTTTGCAGGGCGTATGAATTTGACATAAGATATACTGCAACAACCGGTACTCCCACAGCGAGCGTTGTCAGCACGGTGTATGCAACGTGACATCCCGCGACAAGCATTATCGCAAGTCCGATAACGCCGACGATCACGGTTCCCGACAGGTGCTTTCCTATGAGCACGAGAAGGCATGAGCCGCCGACTATGCACAGCGGGAAAAATGTATTGTACAGATATGTTCCGAGTTTGTCTGTGCCGCCGTTCCTCGGAAACGCCTTTGACAGGCGGCTTGAGAAGGCGCCGCGTCTTTTGTCTCGAAGAAGCTCTATTTTCTCACCGACCGTTCTGTGACTTTTGAGTCGGTCGGCATATTTGTCGAGATACCATGCAAGCAGCATGACAAGGGCTATCTTCATTATTTCCGACGGCTGGAAGCGGACGGGACCTATCGATATCCAACGCGACACCGCGGTGCCGTCGTTGCCTCCGGCAAATGCCGCTACAACGAGAAGCACCGCCGCGAGTGCGTAAAGCGCGAAGCCGAACCACTTTTTATACCAGGTATACGGAACATAGGAGGCTACGAACATCGCCGCGCCTCCGAGAAGCATGAAAAACAGATGGCGCTTCAGGTAGTACATTCCGTCATCGTAGGATGAAATTCCGATAGGATAGCTGGCGCTGTATATGATAAGCGTGCCGAGCGCGAGAAGGATGAGGATTATGACAAGCATCACCTTGTCGACGCCTCCGCGAACTCGCTCGACCTCGGACTGCCACTCAAGCTCTGCCGAGACAAGCCGCTGCTCCTTTTTTTCAAGGCGGCGAAGCTGTCGGTCGGTACGCTCTGCAAGTCTCGCTTCTCTCCCGTATAATACCGGAGCACTCGAGCGTGCAGCGGCATTGCGCGCGCTTGCGGTATGCGTCGCAGGCCTTTGCTGCGAATTTCTGTACACGGCGCTCTCGCCTCGCGTCGCACGCACTCTGCGAGCGCTGTCGGAGCGATAAGAGGTTCGTGTGACACCGGGGCGGCTGCCCGCATTTGCACGCGGCTGTCGCGGTGTGCTCTGCGAGCTGATATTTCTCGCAGGGGAATATGTACGCGAGTGCGCACCGTCAGTCGTCGCGCGCGACGGCGCGGCATCGGACAGACGGCGCACCGCACGACCGTAGCCCTTGTTATTATTCATGCATGCTGCACCGTCCCTTCAAATTAAGCTTTTTCTTATTTAATGACTCCCAGCAGTGCTATCGCGGAAAAAAACACGGTCGCACAGGTGAATACAATAACGACCTTGTTTTCCGACCAGCCGCACTTTTCAAAGTGGTGGTGTATCGGAGACATTTTGAACAGTCTCTTTCCGTGCGTCAGCTTAAAGTATGTCACCTGAAGCATTACCGACGCCGTTTCGATAATATAAACGAGTCCGCAAACGATAACGATAAGCGGCTCACCCATCATATACGCCCCGCCGACGACAAGTCCGCCGAGGAACAGCGAGCCCGTGTCGCCCATGAATACCCTTGCGGGATTGATATTGTACACAAGAAAGCCAGCGCACGCGCCTATAAGTATTGCGCCGAGCGAAACGAGAGAGGCATCCGTCGTGCCGCCGAAAAAGCCGCAGACAGCGAAGAAAACGCCGACGGCGAGCGTTACCGAGGAGGCAAGGCCGTCAATGCCGTCCGTCAGGTTTACGCTGTTCATCACACCGCATATGAGTATGAGCGACAGCACATAATAGCCGACCCCAAGCTCAAGTGTTACGTCAAAATACGGGATATGCAAGGCTGTTCCCGTCTTGCAGACAAGCGACATGCCGAAAAGGTACAGCGCAGCCGCGACAAGCTGGAGCAGAAACTTCTGCGAGGCTGTCAAGCCGTCGTTTCTCTGATTGCGAAGCTTTGCCGCGTCGTCGATACAGCCTATAAGTCCGCCCGCAAGTCCGAGCGCGAGCGTAAACACGAACGGCCACGCCGTCTCGGCGCCATCCTTCAGCGCAATAATTACCGAAAGCACCGCTCCGACCGTAAGCGACGATATAATGAAGGCAAGACCGCCCATTGTCGGAGTTCCTTCCTTGCTTTTGTGCCATCTCGGACCGATATCAAGGATCTTCTGCCCCATTTTTCTGCTCTTCAGCGCAGGGATAAGGCGTCTCGAGATGAGCACAGTCAGCACAAAGGTCAGCACAAGCGCAGCGGCAAATATAAGCTTATAATTCATTTCGAATTCCTTCCGTCCTCCGTCGCATCGTGAGAGGCGCGGCGGGTCTTGTTCTTTACGAGTTTCTTTCTGATACACTGGATAACACGCTCTGCGTGTACTGCACGGCTCGCCTTTACAAGGAGCACATCTCCGTCCTCGTAGAGGCTGAGTATCATATCAGCCATTGTCTGCGGGTCACGCGTGTCGAGGCAGACGCACACATTCTCTGCGCGAAGTCCCTTCTTTATTGCCGCCTCTGCGATAACGTCACTCATCAGACCGTAGCAGAAGAGCTTCTTTACGCCGACCTGCGCTACGTACTGTCCGAGCTGGTCGTGCATAAGACGTGAATATTCGCCGAGCTCAAGCATATCTCCGATGAGAGCGAGCGGTCGCGCATTGCGTCCCTTTGCAATAGACGAAAGCACGTCGAGTGCGGCACGCATCGATTCGGGGCTTGCATTATAGCAGTCGTCGATGACGGTAAGCCCGCCGAGCTCGTATATGCTCTGACGCATTTCCGCTCCCACGAAATCAAGCAGACCGCGTCTTATATGCGTGTCGTCGATACCGAGCAGCGTTCCGACGGCATAAGCGCCGAGTGCATTGTAAACATTGTGGCGACCGTGAACGGGAACCTCGATGTTTGTCAGCGCGCGGTTATCGTATATCATGTCAAACAGTATACCGTTGGCGGTGGTTCTCATATTGAGCGCTCTGTATTCGGCGTTTCTGTTGTACACGCTCATATAGCTGACACGTGTCTGAACTTCTAATCCGCCGCGACGGAGAAGCGGCTCGTCGCCGTTGAGTATCACGCGACCCTTTCTCGTCATTCCGGCGCACACCTCAAGCTTTGCACGGCAGATATTCTCGCGGGAGCCGAGCGTGGCAAGGTGCGAGGTACCGATATTCGTAACGATCGCGATATCCGGGCGCGCTATCAGAGACATGTGCTCAATCTCACCGATATTACTCATGCCCATCTCAAGCACCGACACCTCGTCATCGGGCGCCAGCTCAAATATCGTGAGCGGGAGTCCGAGCTCGTTGTTGTAGTTTCCGCGCGTCTTATGGGTCTTAAAGCGCGAGGCGGCAACGGAGGCTATCATTTCCTTTGTGGTGGTCTTTCCGACGCTTCCCGTGACGGCAACGAACTTTGCCTTCGAATGGTTGCGGTACCACGCCGCGAAGCGACCTATGGCGTCAATCACGTCATCGACGATAATTGCACAAAACGGCTTACCGCATGCGCGTGCGTTGTCCGGAAGGTGTGTCGTTATAACGCAAACGGCTCCGTGGAGCACGGCGTCGGAAATAAAGTCCGCGCCGTCGACCCGCTCTCCCTTTATGGCACAAAATACGCAGTTAAGGTCAGCCTCTTTGGATGAGGTGGTAAGTCCTCTTACCTTTACAGCAGTGTCTATCTCTCCAATACACTCACACGTTCCGCCGATAACGCCGCACAGCGTTTCAACGGACGGAGCAACAAGTTTCAGTTCAATGCTCATTTTTTCGGCCTTTCTGCATTTTATTCTTGAATTTTTCTTTTTCTGACAGCGTCACGAAGTATTTCTCTTTCATCGAACGGATGCTTACCCATGGCGTCAATTTCGTATTTCTCGTGTCCTTTTCCCGCAAGAAGGATAATATCTCCCTCTCGCGCGCAGTCGACAGCGTAGCATATCGCCTCGCGTCGGCTCCTTATGACCGCATGCGGTCTTTCAAGGTCGAGTCCCGATAATATTTCGGCAATAATCTCATCTGCGTCCTCGCCTCTCGGATTATCCGAGGTAACTATTACAAAATCGGCAAGGCGCGACGCTATATCTCCCATATGTCTGCGCTTCGAGCGGTCGCGCTCTCCTCCGCAGCCGAAAAGAAGGATTATCCTCTGCTCGCGGCGCCTCAGCTGTCTCACCGACACAAGCAGCGCCTCGAGAGCCGCAGGCGTGTGCGCGTAATCGACAAACGCCTCAAACTGTGCCCCGAGCTCTCCAAGCTCCACTCGCTCGAGCCTTCCGTTAATGGAGGAAAGCTGCTCGAGTGCATCGCGAACGCACACAGCGTCAATGCCGAGCGCAAGCGCCGCCGTCGCCGCAAGTAGCGAATTTTGGATCGTAAACACGCCCGGCACGCGACACTTCAGGCGAAACACTGCCTCGCGCGAGAAATACACGTATTCCGCGCCGTCAAGCGTTATCGGCTTTTGTCTTAATGCCGAGGCCTCGGCGGTCAGATGGCGCCTTGACGATGCGTCCGCCGAGCAGGTAATAACACGCTTTTTCTGCGCGAGCATACCCTCAAGTCGACTCATATACTCATCGTCGCAATTAATGACGATAAGCTCTGCCGCCACCGCAAGGCGAGCCTTTGCGGCAAAGTACTGCTCCATTGTGCCGTGATAGTCAAGATGCTCCTCGGAGAGGTTCGTGAACACGGCGCAGTCAACGTGTAGCGGAGCTGTTTTATGCTGAGACAGCGCGTGCGAGGACGCCTCAAAAACAAGGTATTCAATGCCGCGCTCGCGCATCATTGCGATGCTTCCGTAAAGATATTCGGGATCCGGCGTCGTCATTGCGCCTGCGGCATCGCTCACGGACGAGCCGCCGAACGTGCCAAGCACCTCGTCCTCAGCCATTGAGCCTGCCGTCGTTATAATGCCGACACGCCGTCCCGCGCGGCGAAGTATCTCGCGCAGCATAAAAACGCACGAGGTCTTGCCGTTTGTACCCGTCACCGCAATAAGGTGCATGTCGGCGGCGGGATGTCTGTAGAAATTATTCCATATATATGCCTCGGCGACCCTTGTGTCGTCAACTGCCACGTAAGGCACGCCATCAGACAGCTCGGACTCGTTTTCGACAACGACAGCCGCAGCTCCGCGCGACAGTGCCTCGCCGATATAGCTGTGACCGTCGCGGTGCGTACCCTTCACGCAGATGAATATTCCTCCATCGAGCACGCAGCGCGAGTCGGAGCAGATATGCCCGATCTCCATGTCGCGAGCGACTCCGTATTTTTTCACCCGAACGCCTGACAAAAGCTCGCAAAGCTTCATATATTACCTCCGAAAGCTTAAATTAACCGTAAAAGAAACTTAAACTTCCGTAAGGCGGCATCAGTCCGTGCCGTCCATGTGGCGAAGCTCTATCTCCACCACGGTTCCGACCTCGACGGTGCTTCCCGCCGCAGGCATCTGTTCAATTACCGTTGCCGACGAGCCGTTCGCGGCACCCGTGATACGCACATTGAGTCCTGAGCCGAGAAGCAGCATATTTGCCGCCTCGGCGGTCTTTGACATGAGATCCGGCACGACTGTGGTTCTCTTTTCGCTCTCCGCACCGCAGTAAAGAAGCACGCGTCCGTTCTCGGCGCGCATATAGCTTCCCGCCTCGGGTATCTGGCTCGTAACAACGCCGCCGTCACCAATGATCTCGCAGGTAAGTCCCGCCTCCTCGATCATGGTCTTTGCCTGCTCGGGCGTGCCTCCGACGTAATTTGCGACATCTGTGCTGAGTGTTGCAAGGTCCTCGTCGGTGTACGTTCTCTCAAAGCCGAGATACGGCAGTATATCGGAAAGAAGATTCGAAACGTAGGGAGCGGCAACAACGCTTCCGTAAACCGAGCCGTTCATCGGCTCGTCAACGACAATTATCACGGCAACCGCCGGGTCATCCGCCGGTGCAAAGGCAATGCACGAGCCGACGCGCTTTGTATCCGCGTCCTCACCCGTCGCGTCTCGCTTCTCCGAGGTTCCGGTCTTTGCCGCAACCTTATAGCCCTTAACGTATGCATTCTTAGCGCCGCCGTTTCCCGAAACGCCGTCCTCAAGGACAGCAGCTATCTGCTTGCACACCTCGGTGCTCACGACCTGACGCTTTATATCGGTCTCGTAGGACTTGATAACGCTTCCGTCCTCGTCTACTATCTCCTTGAGCACGTGAGGCGTCTTGTAATATCCGCCCGACGCCACCGTCGCTATCGCGGACAGCTGCTGTATCGCGGTCGTTCGAAAGGTCTGACCGAAGGAATACACGGCAAGGCTGACATTCGTGAAGCTGTCGGCGGTGTTGTACACGCTGTACGACTCGCCGGAAAGGTCGATGCCGGTGACCGAGGTATAGCCGAAGGCTTCAAAATAATTGTAGAATCTCTCCCTGCCGACGAGAGCGGCGACCTGCATGAGCGCAGGGTTACACGACTGCTGAAGACCGTATCTGTAGGGGAGCGTGCCGTGACCGGAATGGTCGTGGCAGTATATCGGGTAAGGCCAGCCCTCTACTACCCAATAGCCGGGGCAGTTGAACGGCGTGTCGAAGGTTATCACCTGCTCCTCGAGCGCCATCGCCGTTGTGATTATCTTAAACGTAGAGCCTGGCTCGTAGGTCTCGGATATCGCTTTGTTGTTCCATATTCTGTAAAGCTTCTCGCTGTCCGAGGGCTCGTAGATCTGCTTATTGCCGTCGGTAAAATCGCCGATACGCTGACTGTTCAGCAGCTCCCGTGCTCCCTCTGCCTTAAACAGCGGGTCATTCAGGTCAAAGCTCGGATATGTCGCCATCGCGAGCACCCCGCCCGTATCGATATCAAGCACGATGCCCATAACGCGGTTATTTGCGAGAGAATCCTCGTATGTCATCTCAAGCTGATTCTCGAGCGCGCTTTGAATATAATTGTCTATCGTCGAGACGACGGTGTAGCCGTTCTGCTCGGGAATGTAGGTTTCGTATTCAAAGGGAAGCTCGTTTTTGCCCGCGCCCTGCGCGAGGACGTATTTTCCGCTTGTTCCCTCAAGGTAATCGTTATAGTAGCCCTCGATGCCGCCGCTTCCGTAGCCGGACGACGACATGAAGCCGACAACATGGGACGCCAGCGAGCCGTAGGGATAATATCTTTTTCCGGACGTGCGGTCGTATATCTGCTCGCTGAGCTCGAATTCCGCGATGAAATCGCGAACGCGCTGGTCAAGCGCCTCCTCGACCTCGTTTTCGACCACCTGGTACTGCCTTTTCTTCACCTTATCGTCGGACAGGTCGAGCTTCGCGCGAAGGCTTGCCTTCTTTTCGGCATCGTAATCGAAAAGATTCGCGAAAAATTCCGTGATCAGCTCCTCGACGCGTGTGCCGGAATACGACGCCTTGCCGTCCTCCGACACCCAATTATAACGAAAATCGTTGTCCGGGTCGTCGTCACTGTTCAGCTTTTCTATCTTCTCGTTGCGGTCTATCATATGCTTCGGAGAGACAATAATATTGTAGACCGTCTTCGTCGTGGCAAGGACGACTCCGTTGCGGTCGGTTATATCGCCGCGCTTCGGCGACACGAGCGTTTCCGTGGTCAGCTGACCGAGCACCTGTGACATGTAATAATCGTAATCTATCAGCTGGTACTTGACAAGCACACCGAGGATCACCGTCAAAAGGAGCACGAAGATAAACAGTGCGAAGTATATTCTTTTGCAGGTTCTTTTATCCGTTCTGTTCTTTAGCTTCTCTTTCACGCTGCTCTCCTGTAATTCCCGCAGCACGTCCGCGGGTGCTCCCGCTATCAATTTTATTTGCCGTGTGCGCGGGATATTCGAGAAAATCAAAGCGCACCGGAAAAGTGCGCCGATCCATACTATGCTGTTTTGTCGCAAATACGCTTATTTCAGCGGATGTAGTCGAGAATATCGTCGAACGCCGCGGAAAGTCCCGACAGGATGCCGCCGTAGCCTTCGGGAGAATCGCTTTCGTTATTCTCGAGAACGATCCTGTCCCCATCGGACACGGTCACGTATTTCTTCTCGACCGAGCCCTCCTTGACCATATTGAGCTCGCCCGCGGCAAGCTGCTCGATCTCGCCGAGGTCGTTTTTGTCCTCGAGCTTCAGTCTGTATCTCTCTATCTGTCCGTCAAGCTCCTCAAGAGTGCTCTTCAGCTCGGACAGCTGCGCCGAGCTTGTCGCAACGCGATTGGCGCTGTAAGCGACTCCGGAAAGCAGCGCTGCCGCTGTCAGTATTCCGAGTATCACGTTCATCGGAAGCTTTGTTCGCTTGATCTTGATCTCACGGCGGCTCAGTGCAAGCTCCTCACGGCGTCTTTCAAGACGCTCTGCGCGGCGTGCCGCACGGCGTGCTGCCTTGTGCTCCTCTCTGACCCGGCGCGCATATGCCTCAGCCTGCGCGCGACGGCGAGCCTCGTTTCTCTCGCGCTCAAGCCTTTCGAGTCTGTGCGCGTTTTCGCGCTCCGCACGCTCGCGACGCACTGCCGCCTCACGTGCCGCTGCTGCTCGGGCACGGCGTGCGGCGTCATTTTCGTATTGTGTACGGGAAGCGGAAGAACGCTCGGAAGCTCGGTTCTTCGCGGAGCTGTTATGTATTGCGCCGCGTGCAATATCCGCCCGACCGACATTGATGCGGGGCTGTGCGGAGCCTCTTATCGCCTGATATGTCATGGGAGTTCTTCCTTTCCGTAAAATTTCGATGTCTTCGGTGTCTTACACCCTTTGCAGCGCGCGAAGCTTCGCACTTCTTGAGCGCGGGTTGTCCGCAAGCTCGTCCTCGCCCGGTGTAATGGGCTTCTTTGTAAGTATTTTTGCCTTTGGTGTATTGCCGCACACGCAAACGGGAAACTCCGGCGGGCATGTGCAGCCGCGTGCGAAGGACGCCATAGTCTGCTTTGTTATCCTGTCCTCAAGTGAGTGGAAGGTAATGACCGCTGCGACACCTCCGACATTCAGTCGCTCGACCGCCGTCTCAAGCGCGGGCCTTATAACATCAAGCTCACGGTTGACCTCGATGCGTATCGCCTGAAAGGTGCGCTTTGCGGGGTGCTGTGCCTCTCGGCGGCGTGCGGCTGCGGGGATCGCGCCCTTTATTATTTCCGCAAGCTCAAGTGTCGTTTCAATCGGTGCGGTACGTCTTGCGCGGGCTATCGCGCCGGCAATCGCGTGAGCGAATTTCTCCTCGCCGTATGCGTATATGATACGCTTCAGCTCCGCCTCATCATAGGTGTTGACCACCGTTGCCGCGTCAAGCGATGCCGTTCTGTCCATTCTCATATCGAGCGGCGCATCAGCCATATAGGAAAAGCCGCGCTCAGCATTATCGAGCTGATATGAGGAAACTCCGAGATCCCACATGATCCCGTCTATTTTTTCGATCCCGAGCGAGTCGAGCACCGAGCCAAGCTCGGAAAACTCGCTTTTTACAAGTGTTACTCTGCCGCTGTAGTCGCGAAGACGCTCACGGCAGGCAGCAAGCGCGTCGTCGTCGCGGTCAAGGCATATCAGCCGCGAGCCTTCGGGCAGTCTCTGCGCTATTCCGAGCGAATGACCTCCGCCTCCCGCCGTGCAGTCGACGTAAATTCCGCCGCGACCCGGGTCAAGCAACTCCATGCACTCGTCAAAAAGTATCGATTTATGCTTAAATTCCATTTTGCCTCAGCCTCCGTTACAGTCCGAGGCTTGCGAGCATTTCGGCAAGGTCGTCGGGGTTGCTTTCCTCTTCAACCTTCTGCCATCTCTCCTCCGACCAGATCTCGGCATATCTACCGCAGCCGACGATCACGACATTCTTCGTAATTCCGGCATATTCCACCATCGCCTGAGGGATGACAGCTCTGCCCTGCGAATCGAGCTGTATCTGAGCACCCTGTCCGAAAATAATACGTGCGGAGCCCTTTATCGAGCTTTTGGCGTGCTCGTCGAACTTTGCCGCATAGCGCTCCCACTCCTCTGCCGAGTATACGGCAAGGCATCTGTCGGAGTCGCGGGAAAGGACAATGTTCTCGCCGAGCTCTGCCTTCAGCTTAGAAGGAATTATAAGTCTGTTTTTCGCGTCTATCGAATGTGGGTAGGTTCCCATCAACATGGCTTATCCCCTCCTTTTCGCTCCACTTTGTGGCACTTTGCTCCACCTCGATATTATTATATATCAATCAAGGCTAAATAGCAAGGGGTTAGCATAAAAATATTTATGTTATTTTCGCGTTTTTTGCGCCTTTTTCCGAATATTCGAGCCAATGTCACGTAAAGCGACGGCAAATATACAATTGTTTCCCATTTTTGCGATATTCTTCCGCAATTCAGCCTTTCCGAATATTAACCGCCCTTGTGCGACGTTTTATGAATTAGCACGGGCGACGAGCGGCTTTTCGGCTGCAAAATTGGTAACGATTACGACGTGTGCGGCGGCAAGCGACGAGCAGCTGTTCGTATTTGTAACTTTTTAAGGCTGCAAAGTGGAAAGAAAAAACGCCTCTCGGCTCATGTTACGCACATGCCGAAAAGACGTTTTGCGACGCTTTATCGATCAAAGTATCGGCTCAACCGTGGCGAGAAAGTACTCCGCAAGCTGCTCGGGCGACTCCTTCATCCCGCGCGACAGCCACCAGACGACCGTGTCGACGAACGACGAGGATATGTGGTTTACAAGGTAGTCCTCGGGCAGCACCGAATGCTTCAGCAGCCCGCGGTGCGCGTATTGCGCAACTATCAGCTTCAGGAGCCCGCTCTTGAAGTAGCGAAGAAATATCTCGTTATTCTGCGAGTTCAGCAGCTCGAGAATATTGCGGTCGTTTTCCTGGAGATGCCGCAAAAGGTGCAAAAATACCGAGTCCGTGCTGCTGCCGCAGGTGCAGTGGTACTGACCCTGCGGCAGTCCCATCGCCGTACCTATTATATGCCCGAACAACTCCTCACAAAGATCGCGGAGCAAATATTCCTTGGTCTCAAAATGCGCGTAAAAGGTAGTTCTGCCGATATTGGCGGCGTCGATTATCTCTTGCACCGATATGTGCTCATAGCTTTTCTCAGATAAAAGCTCCGTAAATGCCGAAAATATCGCCTCGCGCGTCCTCTTTTGGCGTCTGTCCATATTTCCTCCCGAACAAATTCAAAAAAACGTTCATTAAGCTACAGGTGCGTTTTTTTGCTCCTTGAATTTTACACACCGAGCATGTATAATCAAGACAGTAACAGAACGGTGTGTTTGTTATCATACACATTATACCGCACTGAAGGTGCGATGTCAAGAAGGAGATACAGTCATGATCCGAAAAATCCGTGAAGTCTTAACGGGCATCCCCGCAACGCTTGTAGGCGGTGCATTTCTCGTACTCAGCTTTGTCCTGTCAAAGCTCGGTCACTCTCTGCCGGTCGACCCCGCTTGGGTCGCGGTGATAATCAGCGGTCTGCCGCTCGTTTATTCCGCGGCGCGGCGCCTTGTATGCGCGAAGGGACTTTCAAAAATTTCCTCGCCTCTTCTCATCACCGCAGCTATGATAGCCGCCATCGCCATCGGAGACCTCTTCGCGGCGGGTGAGGTCGCGTTCATAATGGCTCTCGGCGAGATACTTGAGGACGTGACGACAGACCGCGCAAGGAAGGGACTTCACAAGCTCATTGAGCTTGCTCCGACACAGGGCAGAAGAATTCGCGACGGACGCGAGGAATCGGTGCCCGCAGAGGACATCCGTCTCGGCGATATATTGAGAATTCTCCCCGGCGAGGCAATACCGGTCGACGGTGTTATCGTCGACGGCGAAAGCTCGATAGATCAGTCGGTCATCACGGGAGAGTCGCTGCCCGTGGAGCGCAGGGTTGGCGACGAGGTATTCTGCGGAACGATAAACCGCTTCGGCACCATCGACATTCGCGCATCGAAGGTGGGTGAGGACAGCTCGCTTTCGAAGCTTATCCGCATGGTTCGCGAGGCGGAGGAGAAAAAGGCTCCGACCGCACGCATAGCCGACCGCGCGGCAAGCTTTCTTGTACCGACAGCTCTGCTTATTGCCGTTATAACCTATTTCGTAACACGCGACATCGTCCGCGCTGTAACGGTGCTTGTCGTATTCTGCCCATGCGCTCTCGTGCTTGCCACACCGACGGCAATAATGGCTGCTGTTGGTCAGGCAGCGCGGCACGGCGTTATAATCAAGTCGGGCGAGGCGCTCGAGCGAATGGGACACGTTGACACGTTCGCTTTTGATAAAACCGGCACGCTGACGCGCGGCACACTGTGCGTATGCGACATTATTCCCTTCACCGACTGCATCGATAAGGATGAGCTTCTTGCACTTTCGGCAACCGCCGAAGCAAAGAGCGAGCACCCGCTCGCCCGCGCAATAGTCTCACATGCAAAAAAGCTCGAGGTGCCGATTGCGGAAAGCTACGACTTTACAATGAAGGCAGGTCGCGGTGTCACAGCTGCCGTAAGCAGTCGCCGCGTGCTGTGCGGAAACGCGGATTATCTACGTGAAAACGGTGTTTCTCTACAGGAGCCCGCAATAAGCACGCTCGACTCGCTGCAAGGCGAGGGCAAGGCGTCCGTGCTCGTTGCCGCAGACGGCAGCTGCGTAGGTGTCATAGCGCTCTCGGATGTGCTCCGCGACGAAAGCTGCGAGGTCGTTTCGAGCCTGTCGCAGATGAATGTCGGCTGTGTGCTTCTCACCGGAGACAACAAAAAAGCCGCCGAGCACATGGCGGCAAGGGCGGGAATATCAGATGTTCACGGCGAGCTGCTTCCCGAGGGTAAGGTCGACAGCATCAAGAAGCTTCGCCTCGGCGGAGGCTGCGTCTGCATGGTAGGCGACGGCATAAACGACGCTCCCGCGCTGAAAAGTGCAGACGTCGGCATCGCCATGGGCTGCATGGGAAGCGATATTGCGCTCGACGCTGCCGACATTGCCCTGATGCGCGACGACATTTCTTCCCTGCCATACCTGATGAGGCTGTCGCGTGCGACGGTGAAAACGATCAAGGCGGGCATAACGCTCTCGATGGCGATAAACGTGCTTGCCGTGCTTCTGTCGGTGCTCGGTCTGCTCACGCCGACCACAGGCGCCCTCGTTCACAATATCGGCTCCTGCTTTGTAATTCTGATAGCTGCGCTTTTATACGACAGGCATTTCTGAGCGATCAAAAAACGGGCATCCCGCGGGACGCCCGTTTTTTCATGTTTATCAATATCTGCCTATCTGCTTGTAGGGAATCTTGAAGAAGTCTGCGTCCTCGCGGATGCTGTAATCACCGTGCGTCGGGTCGACGAATACGGGATTTTCGGTTTCCTCGAAGGAAACGTTGTTCTCTCCCTCGGCAAAGAGCTGCGCCACCTCATTGAAGCGGACCTCGTCGCCGATGACATAGTTGTTGTCAAGGTAGTTGACCATTCTGAACAGGCACTCCTTCTCGTCGATCCTGTCAGGGTCGATGTTAAAGTTATACATGATAGGCCATCTCTCTCGCCAAAGGTCATAGCCCACCTCGCCCTCGTTTACTCTGTCGTTAACGAGATACTGGTAGTTTGCATGATTTACGACCTCCTCGGGCTTTCCGTCCATGACAAGGCCGTAAACGCCGGAGTTGTAGGTAAGGAACCCGGACTTGATGAAGATATTGTCGTGAACGACATTGTCGCGACCGCCGTTGAATACGAAGGCACCGACCTTGTAGAAGATATTTCCGTAGACCTGCTGACCGCTCGAGCCATCGTCAAGGTAAACGCTGTACTTAGCGCCGCCCGCCATGTTCATAAACAGATTGTAGCGGATCTTGTTGTCGCGGAATGCGTCTGCGTGCCATGTGTAGACTGCACCGAAGTCGTCGGTGGTCATCATCATGTTGTCAAACACATTATACTCGATCTCGGTATCTACACAGGCGTTATAGCGGATAGCGGAATGCGCGCCGTTCTCGAAGTAGTTGTGCGAGATCTTCGCCGCAACGTCGTTGCTTATGGTAACGGCACTTGCATTGAAGTACTGCGGCAGGCTGAAATCGTGGAAGTAGTTATTGTCGATAACGTTGTTGCCGGGAATGAGGAGGTTTCTGTTAGTCCAAGACGTGATAGCAACGCCCTGGCTGACGAAATTAAAGAATTCACACTCCGTAACAGTCATGTTAACAACGCGGTCTGCGCGTAGCGCGTACTCGCTTGCAATGTTACCGACGGTGCAAAGCCTGAAGGTAACATTGTTACCGTGGCTGTCAATGGCGGTGGAGGTAGAGGTGTTGAACTCGAGTCCGACAAAGCTGAGGTAATCGGCACCGCTCTCGAGCGTCATGAATGTGCCGCCGGTGCTTATCGCATAGTCGCCGTTCGGCTTGTATACGTAAAGTCGGCAGGTCTTCGTGTCAAACCAATACTCGCCCTCGGCGTCAAGAAGCTCTGCAAGGTTATGGAAGAATATGGTATCTGTCATTCTTCCCTCATATGCGAGCGGGAACTGGTGGAGGTTATAGCCGCTTTCGAAGCCGCTGTTCTCGTAGTCGAGCGTAAGGTACTTCGTTGTCTTATCGTAGCCCTTTGTTGCGAAGGTGTCGTAGAACCAGCCCGTGCGGAACATTCCGGTAATCTTCATGCCCTCGACGGTGGAGAACCTGTCACAAATGACAGCAGCAAGACCCTGGAGCTCGAGCTTATCGTACTCGTATTCCTCCTTGCCCTCCTCCTCGACACGTGTCGTGAAGCCTCTGAAGCAGTCATCCGTGCCGTCAGCCTTCTTGTTGGGATAGCGTGCCTCGTGGCAGAGACCCGTTGCGCTGAACACAAGGTTATTGCTTTCAAGCTTCGATATCTTGCCGGCAAGGTCCACCTTATAAATATTGTCGCGAGCCTTCTCTGCGAACATCTCAAGCTCGTCTGCGTCAAGCTTCGAAAAGCTGTCGCCCGCGATGAGAACGCCATTAGAGAAGATGACCTCGCCGTCGCCGTAAGCACAGTACGTGATCGGCACCTCTGCCGTTCCCGAGTCCTCGGCTGTAAAGGTGAGGTTGTCGAGATTTCCGTAATCTCCCGCCTTGAAGGCGACCTTGATCTCCTCGGTTGCCGTCTTCTTCAGCTCGCGGACGAGCTCCTTCGCGCGTGCAAAGGTCGCAACGGGCTTGTCCTTTGTACCGCTGTTAGCGTCGTTTCCGTCGACTGCTACGTAAATATCCGCGTCCTCAACGAGAGGATATTCCTTCTCGGTGTATGTGCTGAAGCCCGTCGGCTCGTTGTAGACGAGCTTAAACTTGAAGGTGTCGTTTTCCTTGAAGCGCATGAGCATTACAGCGAACTGCTCACGCGTTGCGCCGCTTCTCGGCTCGAGCGTCGTTTTGGTCACGCCCGTTATAATTCCGACGGCATTAGCCCACGCCATAGCGTCCTTCGCGTATGCATGGACCTTATTATAGTCCTTATAGCCGGAAATGTCCTTTGTATCGTCTGTGATAATGAACTCAAGCGGTGCGTAGCGCATGAGAATCGCGGCAAGCTGCTCGCGTGTGACGTAATCCATCGGCGCGAACCTTCGTGACTCGATACCATTGACGATATCGTTCTCAGCCGCCCAAATGATGGCATCAGCATACCAGTCCTTTGCCTTTACATCCTCAAAGATCGCGCTGTACTTGACCTCAGGCTCACCCTGGAAGCGGTAAAGCACCGTAACGACCATAGCGCGGGTAAGGAATTCCTCGGGCGCGAAGAGTCCGCCTCCCTTGCCGTTCATGTAGCCGTGCTCTGTTGCGTACATTATCTCATCAAAGCTCCAGCGGGCGGGCTTGACGTCCTTGTACGGTGAGCTCTCCGCTGCCGTTGTACCGAGCGCAAGCGTGCCGAGAAGCATAAGCAACGCCATCAGCAGGGAGATAATTCTTGTTTTACTCATTATTTTCTCCTCTTTCGAAAATATTTTCGGTCATTTTGTGACCCTACTGCTTTATTATACAGTCTGCATTTACAATTGTCAATAGCAAATCAGTCTCTAAAAAAATCAACGAAGCTCAAGCGATACGCGTCCCCCTACGTGCAGAAAAAGGCGAAAGGCTCGCCACATCGAGGTGACGAGCCCTTCGCTTTGAAAAAAGAATGTTACTTTACAACATAGAATATGCTTCCGCGGTCGCAGCCGAGTCCTGTCCACTTTGTGATGAACTCGTTGTTGTAGTACGAACGGTTGTGACGAATGTCCCACTCGTTCACACCTACAAAGTAGCAGCGCAGGTCAACACTCGGAAGTGATGCGAGAACGTCGGAGGTTCCCTCGGCACCACCGAAGAATACGTTGTTCTTCGTTACAATACCGTTGTCGTTTCCGCGATACAGGAACTGACGTCCCTCATATACCTTACTGTCGTAGGAGATGTATACGTTGTCCTCGATGAGGCAGTTGTCGTAGGTAATGGGATCGAGAGGTGAGAAGTAGAACATGCAGGCGCCCGCATATTCCATGTCGGTGCCGTCTGCGGCTACCCTCTGTGCTCCGAAGCGATCCTCCATGGGCTCATTGAGGAAGTAGCAGCCGGTAATGGAGGTGTTTGCGGTGACCTCGTCCTCGGCAAGGTTCCATATCTCAATCTGAGAGTTGGAGTCGATGAATACGCAGTCCGTTACGTGAAAATCGTTAACGATGCTGGTCTTGTCAGAGGGCCATGCCACCTGAGTGCTGCATGCGCCGTCGTAGATCTGGTCGAAGAGGGTGTTCTCGATATAGATACCGTCGCAGTTCTGCCAGTTCTGGAAGCCGTTACCGAATCTGACCTTGTCGTCTCCGCCGCCGCCCTGGAGACAGCCGCCGATCCACTCAACGGTGCAGTTTTGGATAACAAAATTCTTAGCATCGCCGATGTCAAAGCCATGGCTTCCGCAGTGCGCCAGCGTAATGTTGTCGACTGTGATATCGACACCGCTTACGGTAAACGCGGAGCCGCGGCGAGCTACGATGAGCTTGTCATAGTACTCTGCGGGGTTACCCTTGTCGCAGTACATATAGAGTGCGCCTGCGGCGTAATCCATAAAGTACTCGAGGTTGTGCTTTACAACGGACGGATCCTTAACGGGAAGCTCCTCGTTAACAAAGGTCTCAAAGCCGTTCGAAACAAGTCCGAGTCCCTCTGTCATCGAGCCCTCTGCATAGGGATCGTTCGGCTTTGTGGGAAGGATCTTGATACCGAAGCCGACATTGCCGTTCTTGTCGTATACGGCAATGCTTCCGACATCGTAGTATGCGGCAGCGTCAGCCTTGGTGCTGGAAAAGTCATGGTCAAGCTTCCATACATTATCATACTCGGTCGCGAGCCACTTTGTCTTTCCCTCAATATCAACGGCTGTCGTGAAGATCGGCTTTTCACCCTCGCCGTATGCACCGACGGTAACGCCGGCGGGGAGAGCGATGATCTTATCGCCAGACCATCTGGTGTCGAGCTTCTTCTGAGGATAAAGCACGCTTCCGCGCTCGACGAACACGCCGTCGCCGCTCTCAAGTACGTCCTCGATGACCAAGCCGCCCGCCTTGAACTTGTAAAGCGGGAGCACGGACGCATAAGCTGTCTCAGGGGTCAGACCATCGTTCTTGTCATTTCCGTTCACGCTGGAAATGTAGTATACGGTTCCCTTGATGTTACTCGGCTTTATCGCGCTTTCGGTGTCGCGTATCTCATCGATACGGTCATTCATCTTGTCGGTGTACTCTGTAAGAGCAGCCTCGCCGTTTTCGCGGATATCCGCTGTGGGGTACTCGTCCTTGCCGCCCTTGATGTAGGACGCGGCAGACTCTGCCGTAAACGCCTTCGCCTCGCTCTCGGAGGAGAAGTAGCTGATGTAAAGCAGCTCTGCGGACTCTACATTTTTACCGTAGGGGTAGAAGAGAATATTGAGATGTGTATTGTAAAGCGAACGGATATTGAGCTCGTCGAGAACAAGCCTCTGGTTACCGTCGTAGGGATTCTCTGCGCCGAAGTAGCTCTCGCGGTGCTCGCGGATAAGGTCACCGAGGCGGAAGGTCGCGGTCAGATAGCCGTTTTCCTCACCTGTTGCTATCGGAGCGGTCTGCTCGCTCTCGAAAACAGGAGACTTGACTACCATGTAGGCGTCAGCCGTGGAGTCACCCTTGTATGCGATCTTAACATACTCGAGAGAGCCCGTGGGAATATCGGTCTTGAGCACGTCCATGCCGATATACCAGGGAGCGGAGAAGTAGCTGTGCGGCACGAGGCTCATTACGGGATAATCTCCCGCGGTGTTGAGCTCCGAGTCAAAGTTACTGATAAAGCTCTCGGGTGTGTTGATAAGGTCGTAGGCGGAAACCACGGAGGTCGCGTTCTTCGACTTTGTGAACATCTCGTTCAGACGCATGAACAGTGTCGCGCCCTGCGCTCTCGTGAGATTGTCCTTCGGTGCGAACTTGCCTGTCTCGTCGCCCTCGAAGATTCCGTAGATGCTCAGCTCCTCGATGAACTCACGTGTCCAGCTCTGAAACTTCGCGTCGTCCGCGTACTCGCCGGGGAGCTCGTCGACAAAGTCGAGCAGCAGATCCTCATGATCGATATAGCGGGAGAGCATTGCAGCCGCCTCCTGGCGGTTTACATTGTCACCGGGCTTGAAGGTGCCGTCCGGGTAGCCGGAAACGATACCGTTCTTTACCGCCCAGCCGACATAGCCTGCGTAGTACTGATTCATCTTAACGTCGGAGAAGGTATTTTCCTTTACCTCCTCGGCTCCGCAAAGACGTCCGAGCACAGTAACGAACATTGCTCGCGTCATGGGCTCATTCGGCTCGAAGGTCGTGCCTGATGTACCGTTCATCAGACCGTTGTCGACGGCGTACTTGATGGCCTCGTAAAACCATTTCTTCTCGCCGACGTCCTTGTACGGCCAGTTCTCGCCCGCCGCCGACACTGCAACTGTCGACGTAACGAGCATCATGAGCACTAGCAGCGCGCTCACGAATCTTTTCAGCTTTTTCATTTTCGCTTTTCCTTTCTGTCGTTGTGCGAAATATATCTGCGTATATATGTTATCACATTTTTCGCTTTATGTCAACGGAAATTGGTCATTTTGCAGCGAGCACGACTGCTTTTTGGGCTTGCAAATACAAAATGCTATTGACAAGCGGCTCTCTTTGAGGTATAGTATACCTATAAGAAACAAAAAGCGAGGTCACACAATGGATTTTTCAAGACTGGACGCATTTCTCGACCGGCTCACCGCATGGCGCATACCCGGCAACGACTGCGTTATAATGAAGGACGGGCAGGTCATCTACCGCCACCTGTCGGGCTACGCCGACATTGAAGCGGGACGTCGAATGAACGGAAGCGAGACGTACAATATGTGGTCGTGCTCAAAGCCTATAACCTGCGCGGCAGCTCTGACGCTCGTCGAGAGCGGCGATATTCTCATCACCGATCCCGTGAGCAATTACCTGCCCGAGTACAAGAACGTTAAGGTTAGGCGCAAAAATGCCGACGGCACAACGGAGCTTGTCGCACCGCAGCGAGAGATCACCGTGCGCGATCTTTTCTCCATGACCTCCGGATATGACTACACCACCGACTGTGAGGCGGTAGCCGAGGTCAAACAGGCAACGGGCGGAAGGTGCCCGACTCGCGAGATGGTACGCGCATTTTCCAAGATACCGCTTGTCGCCGAGCCGTCCACGCACTGGATATACGGTATCAGCCACGATATTCTCGCGGGACTCGTCGAGGAGGTCTCGGGCGAGCGCTTCCGTGACTATGTTCGCCGTGTCATCTTCGAGCCGCTTGAGATGAACGACTCCTGCTTCGGCGTGCCGAGTGAGAGGCTTCTTGCAAGAATGGCGCGTCAGTACAGCTTCGACGACGACAAGAACGTCGCCATCCCCTCAAACAATTCGAACTCCTATGTGTTCGGCGAAGACTATGACAGCGGCGGCGCGGGGCTTGTCTCCACGGTCGACGACTACATAAAATTTGCATACGCTATGGCAAACGGCGGCGTCGGCGTAAACGGAAAGAGGATACTCGCCGCAAGCACGATAGAGCTCATGCGTGAAAATGCACTGAATGAGGACGAGATGCGCGACATTACCGTCGGTCAGTACCGCGGCTACGGCTACGGACTCGGCGTTCGCACAATGGTCAACCGCTCCGTCGGCGGAAGCCTCGGTCCTGTCGGTGAGTTCGGCTGGGCGGGAGCGGCAGGCGCGTGGGTCATGATAGACCCCGACAACCGCCTTGCGGCGTTCTACTGCATGCATATGCTGAACAATCAGGAGATGTACACCGTAAACCGCTTAAAGAACGTTATCTACAGCTGTATCGAAGCCTGAAAGCCACGCGGCTTACCGCATTAGCCTATATATTTAATGAAAGGACTCCACCGCAATGAAAAAAATTTTATCTGTTTTTCTCGCACTCGTGCTTGTCTGCTCGACGCTCGTTTTGAGTGGCTGTGAGGACAGCATAAAGAGCATGACGGACACCGAGCTTTTCAGCGAAGCTCTCAGTCAGCTCTTCACACCCAAAATGTTTGAAAATCTGACCGAAAGCGAGCTTTTCACAACGGCAAACCACGCTTACGTATCCGTCGACAAGCTCGACGCCGATTTTGAGGAGCTCATCGGCATTGACCTTCCGACTCTCCCGAGCGTCGGTCTCGACTTCTTCCGCTACGGAGATAAGAGCTTCGCGCTCGAAGCAGCCATGGAGCTCGATGGCGAGCGCCTCGGCGCAAAGCTTGAGCTCAAGGACGGCGAGCGCTTCTTCCTCTCGCTGCCCGACGCAAGCGACCTTTACATCACAGCAAGCTTCAAGGAGCTTCTTGAGGAGTTCGACATCTCCGAGCTTGAAGGCATCAACAACGTACCCGGCACGATTGCATCCCTTGCCGAGGTCTTTGGAAAGCTCGACGACATACTTCTCGACGGCAATCTCGAAAGAAGCGCCGACGAGAGCGAGGAGGTGTTCGGCGAGGAAATGTCGCTTGAGCGTCTGACGCTCACTCTCGACGAAGAAGCTCTCAAGGACGTGCTCTCCAATGTTTTGGACGCTCTTCCCGAGGACACTGACGATGGGCTTCTTGACGGTCGCACGCTCGACGAGCTCTTTGACGAGGCAGAGCTTTCGCTTGACGCGCAGCTTGACTTCTTCTTTGACGGAACGTCGCTCCGACTTTGCACACTTTCTCTCGACGGCGATATTGACGGAGACGGCTTTGAGCTTGACGGTCGCGTTGAGCTCGAGAACAGCAAAAAGAAATTCGAGCGCGTCGCAGAGCTCAGTCTTTCCGCAGACGGCAGCGAGCTTATGTCCCTTGACTCCGAGTGCTCCTTCGAGCTCGACGGCAAGGAGCTCACAGGCGAGATCAGTCTCAAGCCCACCTTTGCAGACGAAGAACCTTCCTCCTCGCTTAACAGCTTCGAGCTGACAGCCGACATCGACGGCACCTTCAGCAAAAAGGACTTTGACATTGACGCAAAGCTTGAGTTCTCCGTAGAGGGTGTCGCGCTGAAGATACCCATGACCCTTGAGGGAAGCTATGACGAGGAGCACATCGAGCTCGAAAGCACGCTAGACATAAGCTTCATGGGCACTTTCTTCAAGCTTGAAAGCACGGCAGCTCTTGAAAAGCTCGACGACCTTGAGAGCGCCGACTACAGCAACAGTGATGCAATAACCGTCGACAACGCAGACGACAGGCTCGACGAGCTTGCCGAGGATTTTGCGGCATATTTGGTAAAGAAGGAGCAGCTGCTCGGTTTCTTCACCGAAATATCGGAGCTCTTCGACAATTCTCAGTCCGGTCGCGACGACGATTACGACGACGATTACGATTACGATTACGACTATGACTACGATTATGACTATGATGACTACGATTATGACGACTACTTCGGTTATTACGATTTTGACCTCGGCGATTTTGATATCAGTGACTACGACTTCGACGACTTCATCGCCTGAGTGGCAACCTCATAGGCATCTCGGATAATTCACATGCCCCCAAGGGTTGAAAAACCTTGGGGGCATGTTGTTTTGCAGCCACCGCTCTTAAGCCTTGAGCGGAAGTGTCGAAATATAGGTTTTTTCAAGCTTCGCGGCACCTGCGCCGAAGTATCTTTCGGTGCTTCCGAGCATAATGTATTCGCCGTTCTCATCCTCGCAAACGGGATAAAGCGAAATGCTCTCCGCAGCCTCCGCGCCGAGCGTGAACGGGAGCGCATGCGCATCCGTTATCCTCTCAAAGCGCTTTTCAAAGTACATATAAGCGACATAGCCTCTCTCGGAGGTCGCGCCCTCGATGCTGCAAAGCGTCAGCTCGTCGGACATTTCGATGCTTGAGCAGTTGACCGCGAACACGCCGAACGCGTCGCCCCAGCGGTTCCATGCCTTAAGGCACGGAGTGCAGTCATAGAGACAGTCAAAGGTCGGACGAACGGCAAAATCGGGCATCCTTACCGTGCCGTCCTTTTCGATTGACGGAAGAATCGGTGCGGGATCGGTGTGACCCACACGGTCGCTGATGTAGTTCGGAGCGCCGTTCAGTGCATGGAGGGCGCCGACGCGAGGCGAGCTTGCAAGGTCTGTCCACCACATATCGAAGTCCGAGCGGTAAAGCTCGCCGTGCCATGCGGGAATGTATATATCCTGCATCGTAAGCTGGTCGAGATAGCCCTCGTCATCTCTGCAATAGTCCTCGCTCGTTCTCGAAATTATCGAATGCGTGCGCGACTGAACGGTCTCTGTACCCATGCCCATGCAGTTTATGACAGCCGAGCCGAAATACTTTTCCGCTGCTCTCTCAAGTGCGGCGTGCGCACGGCGAAGTGCCTCAGCCGTAGCCATCGAGCCCTCTGCGATGAGCGAGTGACCCGTCTGGTTGTCGACCTTGACAAAATCTACGCCGCATTTCTTGAGATATGCGTACCAGGCGTCCCAGAATGCGAAGGCGCGCTCGGGGTCGAACGAGGGAACGATGAAGTCCGTCGGAGTGCGAACGAGATTTTCCTTCTGCTCAAGGTAAAGCTCGCTTCCCTCCTTGACGCCCTTCCAATATGCGCCAAAGGCATGCCATACGCCGACGTATTTTATGCCGAACTCGTTCTTTATACGCTCAATGCAGTGCCCGAGACCAAGCGGGAATTTCTTTTTGTCCGAATAAAACGAGGTGATGTACTCATCCTCCTCGGCAAGCGTCGACCAGCCGTCATCGATGAGCACCCAGCGAAGCGGAACGCCCTTGTCGCGAAGCTCTGTGAGCTTTTCACAGATCTTCTCCTCGGTCACGTCGTGCTCGAAGGCGTCCCAGGTACACCAGCCGAGCCCCTCAAGAAATTCGGGCATTTTTCTCTCGGAAACGAGCGGCACTCTGAGCGCGCCCGTGCGCCGCGCAAAGGCGAAGTTTTCTCTGCATGCCTCATACGGCGTATCAGCCACACCTACTGTCACAAACGCGCCCTTCAGATGACGTATTCCCGACGTGCAGGGTGATAGGCACAGCGTGTCGCCGTCCGCGTTGCACTTGAAATTATCTCCGCACAGGCAGTAGACATGCGCGTGAGCGTCCGGGTAGCGCATGAAAAACGTGTCCGTCGTTGCGGGTATCTTCGAAATCGCTTCTGTGCAGTACGTGTGAGTCCAGCAGAAATATTCGTGGAAATAGCCGCGTATTCTCTCCGGCTCCGGAAGCCTCAGGCGAAGGACGACCGCGTCCTCGGGCGCAAAGCTGAGGTATGAGGAAAGCGTGGTCGGCGTCTCGGCGTCGACCGACAGCACGGCACAGGAGCCCTCTCGGTGCAACCTAAGATCAAAATACTTGAACGCGCCCGCGCCGTCGCCGGTTGCATGAAGCACGATGTCATCACCGTCTCGAGTGCATTCGAAGCTCGTCATAGTCGCGCTCTTTCTGCGCGAAAGCGATGCCTTGACCTCGATATTTCCCTCGGCAAAGCACTTAAAAAGCTGTGTAATATTCATAGAAGATCCACCTATCTTATATTATCCGTTATTTCGACGCTATGCGTCTGCAATTATTGTATCATATTTCGCGCGACATGGCAAGGCTGTTTTTAACGAAACAAAAATATCACGCTCGACCGAGTGCGACAGAGCGCGCGCACCGACAGGTGCTATAATCATTATTGCAACGAAGAGCTCGGAGGCGCGGTATGATTCTTTATGCGGATATTCTGTTTCTTATCGATTTCAGCATGGACGTGCTGACGCTGTGGGCTGCGGGAAGGCTCACACATTCACCGATGAGAGCCGCACGCCTCGCGGCAGCGGCGGCACTGTCAGCTGCCGTAACGGTTGCCGCCGTGGCTCTCGGCTCGTCGCGCTTATTCTCTCTTGCAGTCAGCGCCGCACTGTCACTTATCATGTGTCTCATAGCCTTCGGTCGTGCGCGGGCTGCGCCCTTTATCAGAAGATGCGTCATTTTGTGGCTTGGAGGACTGCTTCTCGGCGGCTGCATGACGGCACTGCTTCAGCTCGGAAGCCTCTCACCGCAGTCGTCACGGGATGCAGGCATTGATCCGGCGACTCTCCTGCCCGCGGGCGCGCTGCTTGCGACGCTTCTCACGCGCACACTGTCGCGCACGCCGAGAGCGCGCTTTTCAAGCATTACCCTTCGGCAAGGCGGTAAAAGCGTAACGCTTCGCGGTCTGTGCGACTCCGGGAACCTTCTCACCGACCCGTTCACGGGAGAAGCTGTCGTCATAGTCAGGGCGTCTGCCGTTCGCGAGCTGTTCACCGAGTCGGAATACACTGCGCTCACCTCGGACGGCGAGCCGCCGGGCTCACTTGAGGGCAGGCTGCGCCTTATTCCCGCAAGCGGGATCTTGGGAGAAGCGCTGCTGCGCGCGCTGCGGCTCGACGGAGTTTATATTCGCGGGACGGAATTTCGCGCACTCGTTGCACTGTCCGAAGGGCTGTCGGTCTCCGACTGCGACGCGGTCCTGCCAAGCACGTTTTCGTAACGCGGAATATCATGTAGCACAGTGCATACATATATAATTGAAAGGACGGTAGGCTGAAATGAAGCTGAAAAGCAAATGGCTTGCGGCGCTGCGCCGCGCGCTCTCCCGAGGCGGCGACTCGAACGCAATTTGGTACATTAACGGAGCGGAAGCTCTCCCTCCGCCGCTTGACGCGCAGGAGGAAGCACGGGCACTTGCCGAGCTCGGTCATTCTCCCGAGGCGGCGGAGCTCCTGATACGGCACAATCTCCGTCTCGTGGTGTACATATCGAAGCGCTTTGACAATGTCGGCACGGGCATCGAGGACCTGATATCGATAGGCACCATCGGTCTTATCAAGGCAGTGAATACCTACAAGCCCGAGAAAAAGATAAAGCTCGCCACCTACGCCTCACGCTGCATTGAGAATGAGATACTTATGTACATAAGAAAAAATGCTCACCGCCGCGGTGAGCTGTCGATAGACGAGCCGCTGAATACGGATTGGGACGGCAACGAGCTGCTGCTCTCCGACGTGCTCGGCAGCACGGAAAGCGGCGTCGGAGAGAGTCTTGAAAAAAGCGAGGACGAGCGAACGGTGAGAGAGGCTGTCGCCGCCCTGTCGAAGCGCGAGCGGGAAATAATCGAGCTTCGCTACGGTCTCGGCGGTCACCGGGAGCTGACGCAAAAGGAGGTCGCGGAGCGGCTCGGCATTTCACAGTCCTACATTTCGCGTCTTGAGAAAAAGATAATAAAGGGACTCAAAAGTCGAATAATCGCCAAGGTCTGATACCGCAAACCTCGGTCGTGCTGTCTTCGGGCGTTTTTTCATCGCAAAAACCGTCCGAAGGCAAAAGCAAAGTGAATTTCACTGTGAAATTCACTTCGAAAATTCGCCACGGCAAAAATATTTGAAATAAAGCGAAAAAAGGTGTTGACAAGAGGTTCGCTTTGTGGTATAATAATCGCGTCGCTGAAAAGCGCACAACAAAATAAGCTGGTGTGGCTCAATGGCAGAGCAGCTGATTTGTAATCAGCAGGTTGTTGGTTCGACTCCGATCACCAGCTCCAGGGGGAATTCCCGAGCGGCCAAAGGGGGCAGACTGTAAATCTGTTGTCACTGACTTCGATGGTTCGAATCC
>CAYNHY010000001.1:13988-42469 GCA_964397225.1 uncultured Ruminococcus sp. | reverse complement strand
GACTTCCAGAGCGTCGTCGGAATCGAGGCGCGCGACCAGTTCATCGAGATGACGGGAAACCTTCCCACGGCGATAGTCGCCTGCGTCGGCGGCGGCTCGAACGCGGCGGGACTCTTCTCGGGCTTCCTTAACGATCCTGTCGATATTTACGGCGTTGAGCCGCTCGGACGCGGTCCGAAGCTCGGCGACCACGCGGCAAGCCTCAAGTACGGCACAGAGGGCGTTATGCACGGCTTCAACAGCATCATGCTCAAGGACGAAAACGGCGACCCCGCTCCCGTTTATTCCGTCGCGAGCGGACTTGACTACCCTTCGTCGGGTCCCGAGCACGCATTCCTTCGCGACCTCGGACGTGTCAAGTACGACGTAATCGACGACGAGGAGACCATCGACGCGTTCTACAAGCTCTCACGCCTTGAGGGAATCATCCCCGCCATCGAGAGCTCGCATGCCGTAGCCTACGGTATGAAGCTCGCACAGACGATGGATCACGGCTCGGTGCTTATAAACCTCTCTGGTCGCGGAGACAAGGATATGGACTACGTGATCGAGCATTACGGAATCAGATAAAATACACGCAGAAAAGCAGGGCTTCGCGAAATTCGCGAAGCCCTGCTTGGCATAGTGTCGTGCCCAAAACCGCACGCGGCGTCAAGAGCCGCTTATTTTATTATCGAAACGTATCTGTCGAGCAATACGGCAAATTCGGCGCGGGTGAGGTGTGCCTCGGGGAGGAGCGTGCCGTTCGGATAGCTTATCACAAGTCCGCTTTCCACAGCCCGGCTCCATGCCTCGGTCTGAACGTCGCTGTAGGAGTCGGCTGCCAATGCAGCGCAGGGAAGAAGCATACATAGGACGAGTATGCCGGAAATAATTGCGGAGAGTCGTGTTTTCATTACTTTATAACCTCACTATAAATCAAATACCCCCCCCGTGCTTTGATTAGCGGGCACATGAACGTGGTACAGCTGTATTCATGTGCCCGAACAGGTGAATTTTAACCTTCTTGAAATATGAGGCGAAAAAACAAATCGGCAAAGCTCACACATAGGTAATTCCGGGTGAGATGCTTTGCCGATTTCTGCACGCTGCTTTGGAAATGCTTTGCCCTCTTACGCGCCGAGAGCGCAAAACATGCGATTCAGCACCAGAATACGGTCGTATTCAGACAGACCCTCCGTGGTCGGAAGCGTGCGGTACGCGCCGTCGGAGTCGTATATCATGTCAAGGTCGTAATCATAGGAAAGGCGCTCGCCGCAGGTCTGCTCTGTCATCGTGTCGGCCTGCGCGATATAGTCCTCAAGCTTCTTGCGCGAAATGCCGAGTAGAGAGGCGAGCTGAGGCACCGACGGCGTCGAGCCGTGCGCGCCCGTCGAGTCCTTTACGATGGCAGCCGTTGCCTCGTCGGGGTAGTCGTTGACGATAAGGTGCTCGAGAAACGAGAAATGCTGTGCCTTGACGCTTTTGTGGCGGAGAGCCTCGGTGTCGCGAAAATATGCGTCGATCTCGTCCCTGCCGCTGCCGTACAGCAGCTCGCAGTCCAAGGTCGCATAGTGCGAAAGATCCGCCTTGACGGCAAAGACCTCGCGCGGGATGTCAAAGTCGTCGATAAAGGCTTTGATATTTCGCTCGCTGCAAGGACAGCCGTCGCCGTCGTCCACGCTCTCCGGGTCGCGCGCGATGAGCCATTCGGTGGTCTCATCCTCGCCGACGTAGAACGCAAGCTCGGTCGGGATGGAGTGATAGGAGCTGTGATGGACGGTACACATTTCACGCTCGGTACGGTCTGTCGCAGCGGTATCAGATACGGAGTCGGTGTCGACGGGCGCCGTTTCGGAGGCGCAGGAGACAAGCATAAGTGCCGCAAGCAGGGATGCGGCGATTCTTGAATTTTTCATAAAAAGGTGCCTTTCGAAGTTTATTGTTACCTATATAATACCCCAAAGCGAGGCGAAAGTCAAGAGCGGAGCGCAAAGCGCGTGTATATCGCATAAATTTCACCGCGCACCTTGAAATTTTGCGCCGTGTGTGATATATTAGTACCGTAAGTAATATTAAAGGAGATCGACATGACAGAAAAAGAGCTGAAAGCCTCCGTCAAGGAGCCCGCGGGCTGCTATTTTTTCTACGGAGACGAGGATTACCTGAAGGAGCACTATACCTCGCTCATAAGACGCGCGGTGATAACCGACGAGTCGTTTGCCGATTTCAACGAGACTGTCTTCGACGACGGGAGCTTTTCCGCCGCCTCTCTTTCGGATGCTGTTGCGTCACTTCCGCTCATGTCGGACAAAAAGCTCATTTGCGTTAAGCTGTCCTCCTACGACAGCCTTCCCGAGCGCGAGAAGAAGGGACTGCTTGCCGTGCTTGAGGAGCTGCCGGAGGACACGGTGCTCGTTATCAGCGTGACGGCGGGCGGCTTTGATGCGGGAAGCGCGAAAAGGCCGAGCAGTACGCTGAGGTCGCTCGGCGTACTCGCGCATTGCGTGGAGCTTCCGCTCAGCGGCGAGCTTCCGCTGATGCGCTGGCTGTCGCGTCATTTCGCCGAGCACGGGCTTGTCGCCGACGAGCAGGCGCTGAGGCTGATGCTTCGCCTGTGCGGGCGGGGAATGCACCGTCTTTCGCTGGAGGCTGAGAAGGTCGCTGCCAGAGCGGGCGCTTCGGGCGAGAGCACGATAACGCCGGCGCTTGTCGAGTCGACCGTGTCGCGAACAGAGGAGGAGGACGCCTTTCGCCTGGCGAATTCCATACTTTCGGGAGACCTCGGCTCAGCGTTTGATTCGATACGCATGTCAAAGCAGAAGAACGAAAGCCCTGTGCGCGTGCTCGCGTCGGTCACCTCGGCGCTGTGTGACCTTGCCGCAGTAGCGAGCCTTGCCGCGGAGGGCGCGGATAAACGGGAGATCGCCTCGGCGCTGAAGCTGCACGAGTACCGCGTCGGGCTGTATCTGAGAGCTGCGGCGGCAGTCAGCCTTGAAAGACTTGACCGCGCGGTCGAGCTGTGCGCGGCGGCGGACACTCAGATGAAATCCTCCTCACTCGGCTACGTCGTGCTCGAGCGACTTATCTGCTCGAGCGCGCTGAAATAAGGCTCGGAGGTCGCCATGCCGTCACAGATACTGACAAATCCCTATAAATTTTCCGATACCGAAAAGCGGTATCAGACCTATGACTATTACACAAAGCACACCTTCGGCGGGAAATGCGCGAAGATTCCTCTCGACGCGGGCTTTACCTGCCCGAATAAGGACGGAACGTGCGGCACGGAGGGCTGTATATATTGCCTGTCGGGAAGCTCGGGAGCCGTCGGCGAGAGCATCGACGAGCAGTATGAGACAGCCGTGCGGACTGCCTGCCGTAAGTGGACTCCCGTCGGCTATATCCCATACCTTCAGGCGAATACGAATACCTATGCCGACGGCGCGACGCTTCGGCGGATATACGACAGGGCGGCGTCCCTCGAGGGCGCTGTGATGCTCGACGTCGCAACGCGCGCGGATTGCCTGACGGACGAGGCAATATTCGAGCTCGTCCGCGTCTCGGAGCGCCTTCCGGTAACGGTGGAACTCGGTCTGCAAAGCGCCTCGGACAGAACCGCGCGCCTTATCGGACGCGGGCACGACTTCGACGCCTTTCTTGACGGGTACGAAAGGCTGCGCGCGGCGGGCGGCAATATCCGCATCGGCGTACACATTATAAACGGACTGCCCGGGGAGACGCGCGAGGACATGCTGAACACGGCGCGCGAGCTGTCGCACCTTGACGTGCGGCAGATAAAGCTGCATTTGCTGCTCGTGCTGCGCGGCACGCGCCTTTTCGAGCTTTACGAGAGGGGAGAGTACACCCCACTCGAGCGAGAGGAATACGTGAGCGTCGTGTGCGACCAGCTCGAGCTTTTTCCGCCCGAGTGCGTGATCGGCAGAGTGACGGGCGACAGCCCGCTCGACGTGCTCGTCGCTCCCATGTGGAGCCGCAGAAAGACCGAGGTCATGAATATGATTGACCGCGAGCTTTACCGCCGCGGCACGTATCAGGGAATATATTATAAGAAGGATTAATTTATGGAAGCGAAAAGATTTACAAAAAACGACAGCGGCTTTGTCTGCGCCGCCTGCGGACGCGAGGTCGACCCGCTCGGCTACACCTCGAGAAATCATTGCCCGTATTGCCTGGCGTCGCTGCATCTCGACGTCAATCCGGGCGACCGCGCGTCGGACTGCGGAGGAATAATGGACGCCGTGAAGGCGGAGCCGGACGCACGGCACGGCTTTGTCATATACCATAGGTGCCGCAAATGCGGCGAGGTGCGGCGCAACCGCGCTGCGGTCGATTCGCGCGGTCAAAGCGACAATGTTGAACTGCTGATCGAGCTTACCGCACGCGAGCTGTGAGCGGCGGGCATGTATTTTTCAGCCGTGTCGGGGAATAATGCCTGTGAGAGACCTTCGCGTGAGGTGAGAATGCGGCTTTATTACCTTTTCGGCAAGGTGCGCGCGGGCTTTTTGCTCGGGCTCGGCACGGGTGCGCTCGCTTCGGTGCTCTGTGCGGCAGCATGCGTCGTCATCTGCCGTCGCTACGGCGTTACTTTGTCGACTTTCTAATAAAATTAGAAGAAATTTCTTCGACTTCGGGGCGCCCGCCCGAAACGGGCGCTTTTTGTTGTGCGACATTAACAAAACGCGGGGGCGAAATTTGGAGAAATAGCCTCTACCAAAATCGCGTGAAATTTGGTACAATATTAGCGTTAAAAAAATCATGCTCGGCGGTGTGCCCGCCGTACCACTTATATGCCGCGCTATGCGGCGGATCGGAGAAAACACATATGGCAAGCCTTTCCCTCAGACATATTTACAAGAAGTATCCCGGCGGTGTAACTGCCGTTTCCGACTTCTGCCTCGACATCAAGGATAAAGAGTTCCTCATCTTCGTCGGACCTTCCGGTTGCGGTAAGTCCACCACTCTTCGTATGATCGCAGGTCTCGAGGAGATCACAGAGGGTGAGCTCTTCATCGGCGACAGACTCGTTAACGACGTTGCCCCCAAGGACCGCGATATCGCGATGGTTTTCCAGAACTACGCGCTTTACCCGCATATGTCCGTGTTTGACAACATGGCATTCGGTCTGAAGCTCCGCAAGACTCCCAAGGAGGAGATTAAGCGCCGCGTTGAGGAGGCTGCCCGCATCCTCGATATCTCCCACCTTCTCGAGAGAAAGCCGAAGGCTCTTTCCGGTGGTCAGAAGCAGCGTGTCGCGCTCGGACGTGCTATCGTTCGTAACCCGAAGGTATTCCTTCTCGACGAGCCTCTCTCAAACCTCGATGCTAAGCTCCGTGCAACGATGAGAACTGAGCTTACAAAGATCCATCAGAGACTCGGCACAACCTTTATCTACGTTACTCACGACCAGACAGAGGCTATGACGATGGCTACACGTATCGTCGTTATGAAGGACGGTATCATCCAGCAGGTAGATACTCCTCAGAACCTCTATGACAACCCCGCTAACCTTTTCGTTGCAGGCTTTATCGGAACACCTCAGATGAACTTCGTTACCTGCATGCTGGACAAGAGAGCCGACGGCGTATACGCTACCTTCGGTGCAAACACCGTTAAGCTTCCCGCAAATAAGGCAAACGCTCCCGAGCTTCAGGAGTACATCGGACGTGAGGTCATCCTCGGTATCCGTCCCGAGTGTATCCACGACGACGAGGCTCATATCCGCGCTCTCGCAGACTCTATCATCGAGGCTGACGTTGAGGTCACCGAGCTTATGGGCGCAGAGATCTATCTCTACCTTGTTGCCGATGAAACAAACCTCATCGCGCGCGTTTCTCCCAGATCGAAGACCCGCGCGGGCGATATCGTAAATGTTGCATTCGATATGTCCCACGTTCACATCTTCGACAAAGAGACAGAGCGCTGCATCATTCACTAAGAGCTTTACATTATCGCCATCCTTCATCGGGTGGCGATTTGTTTTTCACAAAGGAGTAATACTATGGCAAGCGAAAACAGATTCGGCATGTTCGTCCACTGGGGAATATATTCGCAGACGGGTCTGCACGAGCAGGCAATGGCGCGACTCGGAATGAGCCACGCCGAGTACGATAAGCTCCGCGAGAGCTTCAATCCCGTGAAATACGACCCTGAGGCGTGGGTGCTCGCGGCGAAGGCTGCGGGAATGAGCTATATCTGCTTCACGACGAAGCACCATGACGGCTTTTGCATGTGGGACACCGCCGAGACGGACTTCAATATAATGCACACGCCCTACGGACGTGACGTGCTCGCGCTGCTCGCCGAGGCGTGCCGCAAGCATGATATGAAGCTCTCGCTTTATTATTCAAATCCGGACTGGCACTCTCCCGTCGGCTATAATTCGCACTCCACGCACCAGTGGTGCTGCGTCGATCCGAGCACGGAGAATACCGAGGCGTACCGCGAATACGTCAAGGCACAGCTTCGCGAGCTGCTGACAAATTACGGTCCGATATACACGATGTTCTGGGACATCCCCTCGCAGATATACGACCCGTCGCTCAATGAGCTTGTCCGCACTCTTCAGCCGGGCATCCTCATCAACGACCGCGGCTGGGATAAGGGAGACTTCTCCACGCCCGAGCGTGAATATGAGTCGCCGAGCGGCAGCGCGTTCACACGCCTTACCGAGGCGTGCAATTCACTCGGTCAGCAGAGCTGGGGCTATTGCGAGCGCGAGGACTTTTATTCCTTCCGCCATATTACCTCGTCCATCGACCGCATAATGAGCATGGGAGGCAGCTACCTTCTGAATGTCGGTCCGTCCCCCGAGGGCGAGATCACGCGCGAATACGCAGACAGACTGCGCCGCGTCGGTGACTGGTACCTTCGAATGGAGGGCTGCCTTGAGGGCGCCGAGCCCGACCCCTTCGATTACCGCTCCCGCGACAACAGCTGCATTGCGACAAAAAAGAACGGCAAGACGTACCTTCACTTCCCCGACGGCATCATTTCGACGGCAGTAAACCTCGAGAATTACCCGTCCGTGCCGCGCCGCGTCCGCCTGATGAACACGGGCGAGACGCTTTCGGCGTCTGCCGAATACCTGCCCGAATATTTCGACGGCAAAACGGGACTCATGACGGTGAAATACCTTCACATCGGCGGCATCCCCGTCGACAGCCTCGCAGCCGAGCCTGTAGTGCTCGAGCTTGAGTGGTAAGTCGAAGCACGGCCTATCCCGACAGAGGAGACAAGCATGAAAATATTAATGGTAACCATGGCAATGGATATCGGCGGCGCGGAAACGCATATTCTCGAGCTCTCGCGCGAGCTCGTGCGGCGCGGCGTCGAGGTCACCGTAGCCTCGAACGGCGGCGCATACGAGGCGGAGCTTACCGCGTGCGGTATTCGCCACGTTAAAATTCCCTGCCATACGAAAAATCCGATATACATGCGCCGCGCGTACAAGCAGCTCGGTCGGCTCATCCTGAGCGAGCGCTTCGACGTGGTACACGCGCACGCGAGGATTCCGTCGTTTCTGTGTGAGCTGCTTTGCAGAAAATACGGCTTCCGCTTCGTGACGACCGCACACGGTGTGTTCAATCCGTCATTTCCCTACAATATATTTACGCGCTGGGGCTCCAGAGCCCTTGCCGTCAGCGAGGACGTCAGGGAATATCTTCGCGTGAATTACGGTCTGCCTGAGGAAAATATACGTATCACGATAAACGGCATTGACCTTGATAAGTTTTCGCCCGAGACCGACTGCTCGGACATTGAGCGCGAGTTTGAGCTTGGCGATGCACCGCGTATAGTCCACGTCAGCCGACTCGACTCCGAGCCGAGCTGCATTTCGTATGCACTCATTGCTTCAATGCCCGAGCTTGAGCGCCGTTTCCCGGGAATCGAGTGCGTTATAGTCGGAGGCGGCTCTGAGGAGGAGAGACTGCGCGAGGCGGCAGCCGCGATGAACGCGCAGTGCGGCAGACGTGCAGTTGTCCTGACCGGCAGACGCACCGATATCAATAAATTCGCAGTCGCGGGCGACGTCTTTGTCGGCGTCAGCCGCGCCGCCCTTGAGGGAATGGCATGCGGTGTCCCCGCAGTCCTCGCGGGCGCACAGGGCTATATCGGAGTTTTCGACAGCTCGCGGCTCGACGACTCGCTTCGAACGAATTTCTGCTGCCGCGGCTGCGGCGACACGACGCGCGAGGCGCTGCTCGGGGACATTTGCCGTGTGCTCTCGATGAGCGGGAGCGAAAGAGCGGCACTCGGTACCTACGGACGCGAGGTCGTGCGCGAATACTATTCCGTGAAGACGATGGCGGACGACGCCATGCGGCTGTATATTTCCGCAGTGAAGGACAGCCCGATAAACGAGCTTGACATTGCCGAAGCAGAGGACATCGAAGACTATCTCAGATATAACCCGCTGTGCGGGAAGAAAAAGAAGTACGACGTGCTCTTCTCCGGCTATTACGGCTTCGGCAATATGGGCGACGACAGCATCCTCGAGACCGTGCTGTCAAACCTCAAGACGGCAGCTCCCGCTCTTCGAGTCGCCGCGCTGACAAAGCGCCCGAGCGAGGACAGCCGACGCTTCGGCATACCGTGCATCAGACGAATGGGGCTTTTTCAGATGATACACGCAATGCGCCGTTCCCGCGTGCTCATAAGCGGCGGCGGAAGCTTATTCCAGGACACGACGAGCAGCAAGAGCCTGAAGTATTACGCATTCGTCGTGAATCTCGCAAAGCTGCTCGGAATGAAGGTCTATATCTATGCGAACGGCGTCGGGCTTATCAGATATTCCGGCAACCGTGCGCTGACCGCGCGAACGGTAAGACGCGCGGATAAGGTCACGGTTCGCGACAGCGCGAGTATTGACGAGCTTGTGTCGATCGGCGTACCGCGCGAGTCTGTGTCTCTGACAGCCGATCCCGCATTTATGATGACGTCCCTTCCCGCAGAAAAGGTGCGCCGCATTCGAAGAGAATGGGGGCTTGCCGACGGGGAGAAATATTTCGCCGTTTCGCTCCGCCGCTTCGAGGGCGCACAGCGCACGGCGTACAGCGAGTCGGAGCTTCTTGACAGTGTGACGAAGGCGTGCGCCGCCGTCGCAAGGCGTCATTCGCTGCGTCCGGTGCTTGTCGCAATGCAGCCGGGACTTGACCTTGCGCTGTCAAAGCTTGCACAGGAAAAGCTGCATCGCGAGTACGGTGTAGACGCGCTTGTCGTCTCACCGTCCTCCGGGCATGAGCTGCTAAGTGTGCTTCGCGGCACGTCGGAGCTCGGCGGAGCGCAGCTTGTCTGCTCGATGAGGCTCCATATGCTTATCTACGCGTGCAATGCGGCGGTTCCCGTCATCGGACTGTCGCTTGACCCGAAGATCGATGCATTCCTTGACAGACTCGACTATTCCGGGCTGTTTAAGCTGTCGGAGGTGAATTCCGAGGCGCTTGAGGCTCAGATGGAGAGAATGATAAGCGAGCACGACGGTCATGTGTCGGAGCTTGAGACGGAGGCGGAACGCTTCAAGGCAATGGCACTCGGCGATATCAACGCGGTCTTCGAGCTGCTTTCGGCAGAATAAAATAATCGGGGCGCACCTCATTTAACAAGGCGTGCCCCGCTTTTTTCACGAAAGGCGCGCGAAGACCGACGCGCGTCACAGCCCCTTGCGTAAATTTTTCGCCGAGAAGGGCAAAAAATATTGACTCCGAGCTCATTTTAGGGTAAACTATAGACGTATATCATACGAAAGGGTACAGAATATGAAAATAAAGCTTCTATCCGCACTTCTCGCCGCACTGATGCTCTCGTCCTGCGGCATTTTAAGATACGATTCCGATTCCACTGCTCCCGCTCCGCGCCCGCCCGCCGAGAGCACCGTGCCGCACAGCGAAGGCGCAACGACCGAGGGCGCGACGGAGAGCACCGCACAGCCGAGCACGGATGAAACGACGGACACCGTCGCCACCCCCTCGGACAAGTCCGCGCTCGTCATCCCAAGCGACCTTTCCTTCCTTGACAGCATAAGCAAGGCGCACTTCGCCGATAAGAATCCCGACGACCCGAACGGCTGCTGGTACCCCGGACGCTTCGTCCGCGACCTGACAACGGGCGAGGTCACGACAAAGTGGGACCGCGATGCCGCAACGCTTGCTCTCGTCGACAAATACGGCGCGATCTACCGTGGCGACGAGACGAAGAAATACGTTTACCTTACCTTCGACTGCGGCTACGAGTACGTGACCGACGGTTTCCCGAGCGGCGTGACAAGCTCGATACTCGATACGCTCAAGGAGAAGGGCGTGAAGGGAACGTTCTTCGTTACGGGCGACTACCTTAAGGGCACGCAGGGTGAGCAGGACATCGTCCGCAGAATGCTTGACGAGGGACACATCGTCGGCTCGCATACGTATTCGCACTATAATATGACAACACTCACCCCCGAGCAGTTCGTCGACGAGATAAAGAAGAATAACGACCTGTTCCGCAGCCTGTTCCCCGACGCGCCCGATATGACCTTCTACCGCCCGCCGGAGGGAGGAGCCAATGAGTGGACGCTCGCGCTCGCACAGGCGATGGGACTTACGACCTGCTTCTGGTCTGCAACCGAGGCGGATTACAACACCTCCGCACAGCCCGACCCCGCAACGACGCTTCTCAATGATAAGACGAAGCTCCACAATGGCGGAGTGTATCTGCTTCACGCAGTCTCGACAACGAACGCTACCATCCTCGGCGAGCTTATCGATTATATCATAGCCGAGGGCTATGAGATACGCCCGCTCGACGAATTCGTCAGATAAAGGCGGGACAAAAACACGCGCCGCAGAGCCGAGCCCCTTCGGCAGCTTGCGGGGAAAGCCCGACTGGGCGCGAAAGGAGCAGCAATGAAAAAGCTTTTGTCCGTTATATTCGCCTCGGCGATCCTTGCCTCGTGCGCCGCGCAGGGAGAGGCGCTTGATACCTCGCCCGCTGCACCGCCGCAGAACGTATTCGGTACGTCGGCGCCGACGGGCGGCACGGAGAATGTTCAGACAGGCGTCGAGAGCACCGAGGCTGCCGCACCCGAAAAGGCGTCCTTCGCTACGTATTCCGGCAAGGAGAGCGACGGCACGCTGAAATATACGACGCACAGCGGTAAGACGCTTGATGATTTTTCCTTCCTTAACGGGCTGTCGAGGAATTTCTTCTCGGATACCGACAAGAGCGACCCGACGGGCTCCTGGTATTGCGGAAAGACAGAGCGCGACGAGAAAACAGGCGAGGTGCGCGTGATATTCGACCGTGCCGCCGATACGCTCGCCACGCTTGAGCGCTACGGCACGGTCTATCGCAAGAACGAGGACGAAAAGGTCATCTACCTCACCTTCGACTGCGGCTACGATAACGGCTACACCGCACCGATACTTGATATATTGAAGGAGAAAAACGTGAGCGCGGCGTTCTTTCTGAACGGTCAGTTCATAAAGACTGCCCCCGACCTTATTGAGCGCATGCTCGACGAGGGACACGTCGTCGGCAATCACGGAGCAAATCACGCGACAATGTCGAAGCTGTCGGTCGAGGAGCTTTTCTACGAGGTCGAGTCGAATAACGAGCTGCTGAGAAGCGCGGTTCCCGACGCGCCTTACATGACGTATTTCCGCCCGCCGGCAGGCTCGTGCTCCGAGTGGGATCTTGCGCTGTACCGCGAAATGGAGCTCGAATGCGTGCTGTATTCGTGGGCGTATTACGATTACGCCGTCGACGCACAGCCGAGCGCCGATTCCGCACTCAGGCAGATGAAGGCGGGACTTCACAACGGAGAGGTAATGATGCTCCATTGCGTCGGCGAAACAAACGTGCAGGTGCTCGGCGAGTTTATAGACTGGGCGCGCGCAGAGGGCTACCGTATAGGAGACATCCGAGAGAAATAAACGGAATAAGGAAGAATTGTCAGCCGATTTTGCGGGCGCTTGAGGAAAACTCGGAAGAAAAGCTTGCAAGATCGGCTGAGATATGGTATAATAAAGAAGTGCGCCGGTGTGATGGAATTGGCAGACGTGACGGACTCAAAATCCGTTGGTAGCAATACCGTGCGGGTTCGACCCCCGCCACCGGCATAGAAAAAGGCTCCCGAGGGAGCCTTTTTCTATGCCGGTATAGCAAGGGGGTCGAAAGGGGTCTGCCGCATCGCGTAGCGGCGGCAAAAAGGTTGAAAAACGGTGGTTGCTGCATAGGGTTGTTTGTATAAGCCGAATGGATTCTCGAGACTGTTGAAAAAAGCCGAAGATGTGATATACTTTATTATGTACAAACAGTTTATGCCGATTTCAATTCAAAATATTGAATGCAAGTGGAGAGAAAACATAAGCTGAGCCGTTTGGAACGTACAGGGATGTGTGCGGCGAGAGCTTGCACCGTGACAGTGAAGAATAGGCATTTATACCCCCCCATATTCCCCGTCCGCCAATGCTTTCGCGGGTGCTGTGAGACGTTTTTTTTTTTTTTTTTTTTTTTTTTTTTTTTTTTTTTTTTTTTTTTTTTTTTTGCTTTTTTCCATTTTTTTGCGTAAAAACTATTGCAGGGCAATTGGAATTGTGATAAAATAAATGCGAATAAGCATTTTGCCGCCGTGATGGCGGAGATGCGCTCCGTCGTGTGCCGTTTTTACGGCGCGACGCTCTTTGACGGAGCATTCACCGTGCGACATACTAAGGAGAAAAAGGAATCTGATGAAGGAACAGGAAAACACCGCAGGGGAATATTATACTGTAGATGTTGTGCATATTTTGAAGGCACTTTGGAGACGTGCGTGGGTCATCGTCCTTTGCGGGCTGCTCGCGGCGGCTGTCGGCTTTTCGATAGCCTCGTTCGTTATCTCTCCGACGTATTCCTCTTTTATTAAGCTTTACGTAAACAACAGCTCTTTTTCGCTCGGCAACACGAGCTTCAGCATCAGCTCGTCCGAGCTGACCGCGGCGCAGAGCCTCGTCCGTACCTACGGCGATATCCTCGGCAGCCGCTCCACTCTCGAGCGCGTTATCGAAAAGGCAGGCGTCTCCTATGCATGGGATGAGCTGTACGATATGATAACCTATGCGCCCTCCAACGACACCGAGATCATGGTCGTTACCGTAACGTGCCATGACCCCTACGAGGCGAGCCATATCGCCAACACCATAGCAGAGGTGCTCCCCGTTCGTATTTCCGAGATCATCGTCGGTGCGTCCATGGAGGTCGTCGATACGGCGATCCCCGACATGCAGAAGGTCGGTCCGGGCATTACAAGATACACTGCCGTCGGCCTCGTCCTCGGAGTGCTTGCCTCCGCTTTGGCGATTGTCGTTCATGCGCTGCTTGATGACACCATCCACGACGAGGAATACGTTATCAGAACCTACGATTATCCTATCCTCGGTAAGGTTCCCGACCTGCTCAGCACGGGCAACAGATCATATGCGTATTACTCTCGGAAGCACCGAGGCACGGGTAATTGATAAAAGGAACTTTGAAGAATGGGTGCATTTGGAAAAAGAAGCCGACAGAAGCACTTTGTGTCGGCGGGTAACGAAAGCAGTAAGACACTGCATAAAAATCTCGCATTTACGGCGACAGAGCAGTATAAGCTCATCAGAGCGAACCTCGATTTCGTCCTTCCGGAGGACGAGAGGTGCCCCGTTATTGGCGTAACGAGCTCGATGCGCGGTGAGGGAAAAAGCACAACTGCCGTGAATCTTTCCTACGTTTTCGCAGAGAAGGGCAGTAAGGTGCTCCTCATTGACGCGGATCTCAGAATTCCCTCCGTCGCCAAGAAGCTCGGTATCGACAGCTCCCCCGGACTTGCCGACCTGCTTCGCGGAAGAGGCGCGCCGATATCGGAATTTCAGTCGAGCCTGCTTGCAAACTGGTTTATCCTTCCGTCGGGAGACATCCCGCCGAATCCGTCCGAGTTGCTTGGCTCGAGCAGGATGGAAAACGTGTTGAAACAGCTCCGAGAGGTCTTCGATTATATCATAATCGACCTGCCGCCTGTCAATATCGTTTCCGACGCGATATCGATATCAAGCCTGATTTCCGGCATGATAGTCGTTATCCGCGAGGAATATACAGAGAAAAAGGAGCTCGAGAGATGCTTCCGCCAGCTGAAGCTCTCCGACGTCAATATCCTCGGCTGCGTTATGAACGAGGCAAAATCCGGCGGCAGCTCCTACGGTAAGTACAAAAAGTACAAGTATTACAGCAGCTCGGAGGATATAGCGGATTGACGGATTGGCACAGTCACATCCTGCCCGGGATGGACGACGGAAGCCACAGCGTCGAGGAAAGCCTTGAGCTTGTAGCACGGCAGGCGTCCGCGGGGGCGGATACCGTGATAGCGACCCCGCATTTCTACGCGAACGACGAGAGACTCGACAGCTTTCTCGAGCGGAGACAACGCGCAGCCGATATGCTCCTTTCCGCACTTCCCGAGGGCTCACCGAGAATTTATCTCGGTGCCGAGGTGAGGTATTACGAGGGAATATCCCATATGGAGAGGCTGAAGTCGCTCAGAATAGAGGGAACAAGGCTGCTGCTGCTCGAAATGCCGTTTTGCAGATGGAGCGAATACATGCTCCGCGAGCTTTGCGAGCTGTCCTCCCGTGGAAGCCTTCACATAATCCTCGCTCATATCGAGCGCTATATGAAGCTTCAAAGCCGCGCGTGCTGGGACAGACTTTACGACTGCGGCATCGAAATGCAGGTCAACGCAGATTACTTCGCATCGCGCATGACCCGCAGTAGGGCGCTGTCGCTTTTGAAAAAAGGAAAAATCAGCTTCGTCGGGTCGGACTGCCACAACCTGACCACACGCCCGCCGCGTCTCGAGAGCGCGTATGAGGCGATCGAAAAAAAGCTCGGCAGAGAATTCCTATGTCAAATGGACGAGTACGGCAAAGACCTGCTCGATACCTGAATTAAACAATTTTACACCGAAAGGATGAAACCCAAAATGAAGAAAGTACTTGCAATTTTACTGACAGCCGTTATGCTCGTCACCATGAGCGTGTCTGCGCTCGCAGCCTCCGGCAGCTTCGTAGCAAGCCCCTCCGGAAACCCTGCTCCGACGCTTGTTTCCTTCGAGCCCGAGAACGCTGACTGCAACGGTGAGCTTATAATAACCCCCTACGGCGAGAAGAATACTCTCTCCGACGAGCTTCGAGCTCTCGTTGAGAAGGCTTACGGCGATATCGTCGGAAGCGATGACCTTACAAAGCTCTGCTCCTCTCTCGCAAGCCTTGCCTCCTCCAAGGGTATCGCAGGTGACAAGCTCGCAGTAAGCGACCTGTTCGACATCCATGTTGAGGGCTGCACGGCACACGAGGATCACGTTAACTTCAACGTGACCATCGCGGCTGATACGCTTGACCGCTTTGTCGGTCTGCTTCACATGACCGAGAACGGCACATGGGAGCTTATAGAGAGCGCAAAGGTATCCGAGGACGGAAAGACCCTCAGCTTCAATGCAAAGACACTTTCCCCCTTCGCTATCGTGGTCGACACGACAGAGGGCGGCAGCAATGCCGGCGGCAACGACGACGTTAAGGATGATGTAGTGACCGGAGATAACTCGCATATGGGTCTGTATATCGGAATTTTCGCCGTAGCGGCGGCAGCTCTCGCTGTTACCTTCGTTGTCGGTAAAAAGAAGAAAGCCTGAATATTAAACGGCGGTGTGAGAAAATGAGAACAAAGAAAAGAAGATATTTCAAATATATCGTTATCGTCTTGACTGCCGTTTTGCTCATAACCGCCGCTCTTGCTTTGCTTGAGCTTTGGGAGAAGGGACAGGGAAGATTCCCCGAGTCCGAGACCGACGGCGGTATACTTGAGTATAACGGCACAAAATACGTGCGCCGCGACGGTATAGAGACCTTCCTTGTGCTCGGCCTTGACAAATTTGACGGTCAGCAGGTCGCCGACTCTCACGAGAGCGGCGTGCAGACTGACTTTCTGATGCTGTTTGTGCTCGACAATAGCGCGCACACCTGCACGGCGCTTCAGATCAACCGCGATACCGTAACGCGCGTCAATAAGCTGTCCGTCGGCGGCGCAACGGTTGTCGATACCTATAACAAGCAGATCGCCCTTGCCTACAATTACGTGAACGACGACAATGCAAAGATACGCTGCGGCAACACGAAGTCCTCCGTCGAGTACCTTCTCAACGGTGAGAAGGTCGACCATTACATGGCACTGACAATGGACGCCGTTCCCGCGATCAACGACTTTGTCGGCGGCGTGGAGGTGACGGTGAGCGACGACTTCACCGGAATAGACGCATCCCTTGTAAAGGGGGCGACTCTCACTCTGCAAGGCGAGCAGGCGCTGACCTATGTCCGCACAAGGTACGGCCTTGAGGACGCAAGCAACACAACGCGTATGGAGCGCCAGAGACAGTACCTCGGCGCGCTGTACAATAAGGCTGTAGAGCGCAGCTCGGCTGACGAGGCGTTTGCCGCAGACCTTGTGTCCGCAGTCAACGAGTACGTAGTGTACGACTCGGCTGACGAGCGCATGCTGAAGCTCGTCGAGAAGCTTAACGGTTACGAGTACCTCGGTATCCGCGAGCTCTCCGGCGAGTCGAAAACGGTCGACGGCTTTGTCGAGTTCTATCCCGACGAGGGCGCACTCAGAGAGCTCGTGCTCGAGCTCTTCTACACGCCGAAGGCGTGACGCGGCATCGCCGCATTGATTATACGAATGCATGACCGAGCCGATGCTGCGGTGTCGGCTCGATACAGCAATGTCCGAGAGGTGTTTGCCATGTATAAGGATTTTATAAAAAGAGCGGCGGACATCGTCCTGTCGGGCATTGCGATAATACTGCTCGCGCTGCCGATGCTCGCAGTCGTTATCGCCATAAAGATCGACGACCCGGGACCGGTGCTCTTTCGCCAGAAGCGCTTCGGAAAAAGCAAAAACGGCGAGCCGACGTATTTCATGATACTTAAATTCAGAAGCATGAAGATGTCGACGCCCCACGACACGCCGACGCACCTGCTCGAGGATCCCGAGCAGTACATAACACGTGTCGGACGCTTTATCAGACGCGCAAGCATCGACGAGCTGCCGCAGATATATCAGGTGTTTACCGGAAAGCTCTCGGTGGTCGGACCGCGCCCCGCGCTCTGGAATCAGACGAATCTGTGGGAAAAGCGCGAGCGCTACGGAGCAAACGACATTAAGCCCGGCATCACGGGCTGGGCGCAGATAAACGGCAGAGACGAGCTTGAGCTCGATGTAAAGGCAGCGCTCGACGGCGAATACGCCGCAGCCCTGAACCGCGGAGCCTTCAGCGGCATCGCAATGGATATAAAGTGCCTTTTCGGTACGGTAAAAAGTGTAGTTAAATCCGAGGGAGTCGTAGAAGGCGGCACCGGAGAGATGAAAAAACAGGCAGAAAACAGACAAGAGGTTGTTATAAAATGAAAATTCTGGTTATATGCCAGTATTATAAACCAGAACCTTTTCGCATTTCTGATATTTGCGAGGAATTAGTTCGTCGAGGTCACGATGTAACTGTCGTGACCGGCATACCCAATTATCCGATGGGAAATGTTTATGATGAATACAAAGGAAAAGCGAACAGAGATGAAGTCATAGACGGCGTCAAGGTCCACAGGTGCTTTGAGATTGCCAGGAAAAGAGGAGCGGTGTGCCGCTTCTTGAATTATTACAGCTTCATGCTGTCTTCTTCTAAATATGCAAGAAAAATTTTCGACAGCTATGACGTTGTTTTCGTCAATCAGCTGTCGCCTGTCATGATGGCGAAAGCCGGAATTGAATATAAGAAAAAGAATGGTGTCCCGCTTGTAATGTACTGTCTTGACCTGTGGCCGGAAAGTTTAACTGTCGGCGGGATTAAAAGAAACGGTATATTGTATGGATTCTTTCACAGAATGTCAGAAAAGATCTATACGCAAGCGGATAAAATATTTATATCAAGCAAATCCTTTTCGTCGTATTTCGAAAAAAAGTTCAGCATTACCGATGTTCAGTACCTGCCTCAGTATGCCGAGAATATTTTTTTGCCCGGGCAGTGTCGAAAAGAGCCGAATAACAGCATAGACCTGATGTTTGCAGGCAATATCGGAGTTGCTCAAAGTGTCGGCACGATCATCGAGGCTGCGAAGCTTACAGACGATATTCCCAATCTGAGTTGGCATATCGTAGGTGACGGTGTGGAGATGGAGACATTAAAGAAAGCCGCACACGGAGTAGATAACGTTATTTTTCACGAAAGAAAGCCGTTTGATGCAATGCCCGAATATTATGCGTTGGCAGATGCAATGCTTGTTACTATGAAAAACGATGATTTTCTCAATATGACACTGCCGGGTAAGGTTCAAACCTATATGGCGGCAGGCAAGCCTATAATCGGAGCCGTGGGCGGAGAGACTGCCTTTGTCATAAATGAAGCGAAATGCGGCTTTTGCTCAGAAGCCGAGAATTCCGAAGCTCTTGCTGAAAATGTCCGCAAATTTATCAAGGCGGATAAAAATGAGCTGGGCAAGAATGCACAGAAATATTATGAAGAGCACTTCAAAAAGAGTGGTTTCATCGATGCGCTTGAAAGTACAATGAGCTTGCTTGTAAACGGCGGATGCTGATTAAGGTAGAGAATGCATGGAAATATTATGCTTAATGGGACTGTTTCCCAATGAATATGAGAATCAAATACTGAGTGATTCTATATCCGGTGTGCAGAATGCTGCAAATAAACTGCAATGGTCTATCGTTGACGGCTTATGTATGCAGGAAAATGTAGATTTACATATTATTAATTCTGTATTTGTCGGATCCTTTCCGACTAAATACAGAAATTTCTTAATACCGTCATTTGGTTTTTCCTTTGGAGACGGCTTGATTGGCAAGAATGTAGGCTTTTTGAACCTACCGCTGATTAAATTTTTCAGTAAGTATTTTCGTGTAAAAAAAGAATTAGACCGCTGGCTCGCGGAAAATAAAGATAAGAAACGGGTTGTTATTGCATACGCGATGACAACTCCTTGGATTGAATTACTTGATTATATTAAGTCAAAGACTCCGAATGTCACATGTGTTTTGATCGTCCCTGATTTGCCTGAATATATGGACTTTTCCCAAAGATCGCTTTTTCGAAAAATCATTAAAAATAAGCACATAAAGCATTTACATAAAAAAGTTGATGCAATCGATGGATATGTGTTGCTTACCGAATACATGAGAGACTGGTTTGAAAAAGAAATCAAATATACAGTGGTAGAAGGTATATACAGTAATAATTTTGATTTGGGATGCTGTGAAATAGGCGACAGAGAAAAGACGATTCTATATACAGGAGGTCTCTTTAACGCATACGGAGTACAAGAACTTGTTGACGCTTTCAGAAAAATGGATGTAGCCGAATGGAAACTTGAGTTGATCGGCGATGGCGAGTTATTACCGAAACTTAAGGAAATAGCGTCCGAGGATCATAGAATTATTGTAAGAGGAAGAATGCCTAACTGTGAAGTTTTGAAGAGAGAAAAACAAGTATCAATTTTAATTAATCCTCGACGTGGGGATCATGACTTCACAAAATACAGCTTCCCATCAAAAACAATAGAATATATGGCATCCGGAACATTGATGGTAGGTTATGCTTTGCCGGGAATTCCCCAAGAATATGAAAAATATTATTATCGAATTGATAACAGTGCTGACGGGTTGATTAACGCGCTTAAATGCGTTATTAATATGACGACTGAAGAACGAGAGCGCATGGGCAAAGCAGCTCGGCAGTTTATCATTGATAATAAGAATTCACAAGCACAGGGAAAAAAGATGCTGGATTTTATATATGGGTTTTAGCTTGTCGAGTGATTACCACTAATTGTCAGAATGAAGATTAACATTAATAAAGTATCATTATCAACATTATTTTCGATTATCCCCATTCTATACTTCAATTCTTGTATGATGGGCTTTGTGAAAAACCAAACGTTGATATTGCCTATGGTTATATTTCTTATCGCAGTGTGGGCAATTATAGCCTTTTGGGAGAGAGGAAAAATAGAAGTTGCCGCAGTTAACTCTCTTGCTCCGACGGTTGCGATAATTGCATTTCTTTTTTTGATATCAGTATCCGGATTTGGATACAATATAAGCTCAATTAATTCTTCATTGAAAAACTATGTATTTATATTGTTCTTCATGCTTGTTTTTGCAGCATATTCCGATGATAGATATAAAAACGATAGAAATGTTATTGTGAATATTTGGTGTATAGATACAGTTGCTTCTTGTGTCTATTCGATTTACAGGTTGGGGAAAAATCCGCTTCTGTCAAGATATATGTCGACAGGATCATTTTATGAAGCGGCAGAAGCTGCAACTGTTGGGGGAACAATTTCGTTTGGCGGAGTATATGGGCTGGTGCTTGTATCTGTTGCGCTGATTTCTTTTGTGTTGAGAAGAAAACAAAAAAAACTTATACCTATCTTATTACTGATCGTGTTTGCGATACTGATTATTGAGGCTCAGTTTATGATCAGTATAATTCTTCTGATTGTAAGTATTTTTCACGTGTTGATTAAGCATCGTGCTAACAAACGGCAGTATCTTACAAGAATATTGATCGTATTTGTATGTGGGCTTATTCTGCTGATATGTTTGCCGACCATCATTGATTGGACGGTTGAGACAGGCTTATTTGGTGAAGCAATTAACGAAAGACTGGTTGAAATAAAGTTGCTTTTGACAGGAAGTCAGCTTAAGACGAGTGCCGACATAATGATACGGTTTGATAAATATGCAACATCGGTTTCGGCTTTTTGGAAATCGTTTTGTATGGGAGCATTGTGTAACAAATCCGTTTCTGCCGGCGGTCACTCGGAAATACTTGATGGATTTGCAAATTACGGAATAATGTTCTTTGGGTTTATTTTTGCATTTAATTCCTTTTATAAGTATATTTTGGAGAAACTGTCAGGATATGCTCTCAGAACATACAAAACAGTATTTGGAATATATATAATTATGAGCATGATAAACACATCCACATGGGCTCCGATAATGTTGATACTGTTTGTCATAATTCCATTTATATGTCTCAATGAAATGCAGAACGAAAGTGCGTATTGAGAGGTGCTGGTGATGACAATAATTGAAGTTAATCTGGGGAATTTTTCGAGTACCGGCAGCATCATAAAAGGGATTAAGCAAAGAGCGGCTTGTGTCGGCGAGAAATGTATTCTTGCTTTTCCTGACAGTGAAGCTAATGCAAGGCCAGATGATGACGATTTGATTTTCGGAAGACGTCTGTTAAAAAGAATCACTGCATATGCGGAGATAATTACAGGTCTCAACGGCTGCTTGTCAGTTTTCTCAACATTGAAATTACTCCGCAAAATTAACGCTGCCGTCCCCTCCGTCATCCACTTGCACAATCTTCACGGAAGCTATATTAATCTTCCGCTTTTGTTTCGGTACATAAAGAAGAAAAAAATCCCCGTGGTCTGGACTCTGCATGACTGCTGGAGCTTTACCGGCTGCTGTCCTTATTTCGATATGGTCGGCTGTGATAAATGGCAGACGAGGTGCTGCACTTGTCCTCAGTACAGAGAGTACCCGAAGAGCCTGCTTGACAATTCGCGCTTTATGTACAGGCTTAAAAGAAGGTGGTTCACCGGCGTTGACAATATGACTCTCGTGACGCCGTCCGATTGGCTTGCCGATTTGGCGCGCCGATCATTTTTGAAGGCTTATCCTGTCAGGATCATCAACAACGGTATTGACCTATCTGTCTTTAAGCCGACACCGAGCGATTTCCGTTTTGAGCACGGCATAGGAAGCAGGCGCATCGTGCTCGGAGTTGCTTTTGACTGGGGACGCCGCAAGGGACTTGATGTATTTGTTGAGCTTGCCCGCCGCCTGAACGGCGAAAGGTATCAGATAGTTCTTGTCGGTACAGACGACAATACGGACAAGCAGCTTCCGAATAACATCATTTCGATACACCGAACAAGAAATCAGGCACAGCTTGCCGAGATATATTCTGCGGCGGATGTGTTTGTTAATCCGACGAGAGAGGAAAATTTTCCGACGGTAAACATGGAGGCGCTTGCCTGCGGAGTGCCGGTGATAACCTTCAAAACCGGAGGAAGTCCCGAGATACTTGACGCGACCTGCGGCAGTGTCGTGCCTCGCGATGATGTCGATGCTATGGAGAAGGAGATCCTCCGCGTTTGCGAAGGTGCGCCGTATTCCGAAGCAGCTTGCACAGCTCGCGCGCGTCGCTTTGACAGAGATGCGAGGTTTGACGAGTATATTGAGCTTTATCGGGAGCTTGTGAAATGACAGAACTTCAAAAAATCGAATTTGAAATGCTGAAGGAAGCGGTACGCATTTGCGACGAGCTACAGCTCAGGTATTATCTGGTTTGCGGCTCGGCACTCGGTGCGGTCAAGTACGGCGGCTTTATCCCGTGGGATGATGATATTGATATCGGGCTGACGAGGGAGGATTACGAAATATTTATTTCTAAGGCTCAGGCTATGCTGCCGCGGCATATTTTCTTGCAGAACCGTAAAACGGATCCGAAATATCCGCATATCTTCAGCAAGCTGAGAAACAGCGAGACCTCCTTCTTCGAGAAAAGTGTTGCCGACTTTGACATCAATCACGGTGTCTATATTGACGTGTTTCCGCTTGACGGATATCCGTCGGATATCGCAGAGCAGCGTCTCCTCGAAAAGGAGAAGACCTCTTGCCAGAAGAAGCTTTCCTGCGTCTTTGACCTTCCGAGGAATTTCAAAGCAACGCTCGGCATGCTTTTGCGACGCGCCTGCGGCTACAGAAGACGCACCGCGAGCATAGTAGACAGATACACAGCTGCGATCTCGCGCTATTCCACGCATGACTCGGCTATCATCTGCAATCACGGAAACTGGCAGGGACGGCTCGAATATGCCGCGCGCGAGCAGTACGGCAACGGAGTCATGGTAAGCTTTGAAGGACTGCGCGTCCGCGTGCCCGAAGGCTACGACGAATATTTGACACAGAAATACGGCGATTGGCGCGCCGACCTCCCCGAAGACCGGAAGGTGGGGCACCATTACGCCGCGCTTATTGACCTAAAGCGCCCCTATACGGACTACACAGTGAAGACAGGCAACGGCAAGATCCTCATAAAGCAACCGAAGAAGAATTAAATATTATACCGCAAGGTTGGATATAAAATAATTTATGGAGGAAAACCACTATGAAAACCACTATGAAAACACGCAACCCGGTTCGTATCCTGGCGTTTTTTTTGAGTGCAGTAATGCTGGTCGGCACATTTCCCGCAACGGCACTTGCCGCAAGCATCGGCTTTGTTGCAGACAACGGCGATGTTTACAATGACAATTACAACATCGTTGTGTCTCAAAAGAATTACGCAATTGCTCCCGGAATACAGGAGCAGACCGTCATACTGAACGACGCTACCGGCGGAAACCAGAATATCGGTTACGTTATGGAGGTTGATCTCGGTAATCCGAACGTTGATCTTTTGTCCGGCTATAAGGACATGGATCCGGATAATTGGGGCACGCAGACGACCTCTGCGCAGGCGGCAGCAGCCGAAGAAAAGCTCGGCGTCAATGTTGTCGGTGCGATCAACACAAACCTTTCCTGGGCGAGCGATGAGCCTCTCGGAATGCTCGTTATCAACGGTGTCGTTCATCATCAGGGCTCTGCTCAGAATTATTTTGTCCTTACCAAGGACGGCAAGGCGGAAATAAGACCCGGCAACGAGCCCCTTCAGGGCAACGAGTGGCAGGCTACCTCGACCTTCCAGCTGCTTGTCAAGGACGGCAAGAATGTCAACACGACACCCGACCACTCCACCGGAAGCCGCGCACCGAGAACTGCGATAGGCATTAAGGAGGACGGAAAGGTCATCCTCTTCGTGGTCGACGGCAGACAGGCACCGCGCTCTGTCGGTATGTCCGCATACGAGCTTGCGGAGGCTATGATAAGCCTCGGCTGCGTTACGGCGGTAAACTGTGACGGAGGCGGAACCTCTACCTTCGTTTCGGAAAGAGAAGGCAGCGGCGAGCTGAAGGTTCAGAATATTCCGTCCGACGGAACCGAAAGACCCACGCTCGGCACACTTATGGTCGTTTCCAAGGCAAAGCCGTCGGGGGTTTTCGATCATGCGGTCGTAACGCCGAATAACGAGTATTACACGCAGGGCTCGACGGTTCACTTCAGTGCTGTCGGCACCGACAGTGCGGGAGCGACAGCGGAATTGCCCTCGGACCTTACCTGGCGACTCAGCGAAGCCTGTGCGGGCATGGGAGAGATCAATGCACAGACAGGTGAGTTTGTCGGCGCCGAAGGTGTCACCGGAGGTGTGACAGTCGAGTTGACCGACAGCACGGGAGCCGTTGTGGGCTCGACTGAAATTCACCTCGTTGTTCCCGACAGCATATCCTTTAAGTCGGATGAGCTGAGCCTGGGCTTTTCCGAGACGACAGAGCTCGGACTTGTTGTAAAATACAATAACCTTGACATCAACTATTCGTCCGATGATTTCACCTGGAGCCAGTCGGACGGCACGATGGGTGCCTTTAATTCCGACGGAACGTATACCACAAACGACGGACTCACCGTCAGCGGCACGATTTCCGTTGAATATAAAGCAGACCCGACAATTTCCGCACAGCTCAGTGTGATCGTCGGCAAGCTCCCCGTGGTCGTATGGGACTTCGAGGATGTAAAGACAACGGACGAGGCGACCGGCGAGACCAAGGTCGTTCCCGCCGAGGAATATTACACCATCGACCAAAAGGGCGAGGACGGAAAATGGACGAGCTATTTCTACACGTCCAATTACAATCGCGGCGGGGTTCAGTCTGCCGAGATAGTCAGCATAGACGACGATGAGCCCGTGCGTATGGGAACGCACAGCCTGAAGCTGAATTATGACTTCAGAAACTGCGGTGCCGTAACAGAGGGCGCACTGATCGGAACAACGGAGGCCTTCGCCGTGCCCGGCGCGCCTACGGCTATCGGAGTATGGGTGTATGCGCCCGAGGGAACGGGAGTCCTGTGGGACGGCGACGGCACGACGGCAGGTCTGTGGCTGCGCGGCTACTACAAGGATTCGAAGGGCTCCACCTGTCAGTACGACTTTACCTTCGAGCCCAAGGCCTTCGGCGGCGACAAGAGCACCTGGCCCGATGAATACCCCGGAATATGGTGGGAGGGCTGGCACTACTGCGAGGCTAAGCTCAACGGAAACGCACCCTATTCCATACTTGAAGGAATGACCTTCCGTCTCATGTTTGTACACGGAACAAAGATGGGAGAGAGAACGGCGGGCTCGATCTATTTCGATAATTTCCAGTTTGTATACGGTACCAATGTCGATGACGTCGACAACCCGTATGTCAATGCGATGCTTATCAATTACGGCGACAATCAGCAGATGGAGCTGACAGACGGAGTCACCGTGCCTACGAACAAAATGGGCTTTTACATCGACTATGCGGATGTTGCCAATAAATACACAAGCGGCATCGATGCTTCGACAACGCGTATGTATATTGACGGCATCAATGTAAACGATGACGCTTACTACAACACCTACACGGACCACGACGGACGCAATTATGTATACGGCGTGACCCTGAAGAACGGCTGGCATACGCTTACGGCTTACGCCAAGGATAATGCCGGAAATGAGCTCAAGGAGACAAGAAGCTTCTATGTAGAGGGCAGCGACGAACTTTCGGCGATCCCCACAGTGGAGCTTTCCTGCGGCGAGGCAGCCGCAATGCTCGGCGGTCACATGACTCTTTCACTCAATGCCTCCGAGCCGTCGAAAATCGACACCTACAGCTTCGGCGTAAAGCTTGACAGCACCTTTACCGATTATACCGTAAGCTTTGCGGACGGCTACGAGGGCACATGGCGATATAATAAGCTGACCAAGGTCATTCAGCTTGAGGCGACGAGAACCGGTGAGACGGCTGGCAATACCGTTGCCACGCTTTCGGTAAAGGTTCCGAGCAGCCTGAAGTCCTGGGACAAGTTCACATACTCGCTTGAGTACTGCCTATACGTGCTGACAAGCGGCGAAAAGCATACCTGCTCGCAGGCGACGGAGGAATATTCGATAGACTGCATGTATTCCGTGAATGCAGCGCCTGTTCTGGTCGGCGAGAACGGAGTGATCACGGTAACAAGCAAGGGAGCGTCGACGGAGGGTGTCGGTATCTACCTTGCCGACGGAACGCTTGTCGGATATACCGACGCCGACGGCAAGCTTGTAACAGACCGCTTCAGCGCGTCTGCCGGCGATTACGAGATATATGCGAGGGATGAAGAAGGAAGACTGTCCTTTACATATAAGCTTTCGAGCTACACGGCACAGGGAAAGACGGACGGTGCACCCTACGGTGTGATGAATCACGCCTCCGCAAACGGCGGACTTGAAAACAGTGTAACCTGGTTCACCTCGCCCGACGCAAAGGCTCAGAAGCTCCAGTATAAGCTTGCCGACGCGACTGAATGGAGCACCATCGAAGCCGCAAGCACACGCCTGACCTTCTCGAAGGGCGGCAATACAATGGTCGGACTGCACAGTACCACGATTTCGAGCCTTGCGGAGAATACGTCCTATGTATACCGAGTAGGCGACGGAGAGCTGTGGTCTGCGGAATACGCCTTCAAGACAGACGATCGCGACGGCAAGGTCTCGTTCTTTGTCCTCGGAGATATTCAGACAGAGGATCTGGCTCACGTCCGTGAGATCGTAGCGCAGCTTAACGAGAAGAATTTCGATTTCGGAATTCAGACGGGCGATGCCGTCGACGACGCGACAAGCTATGAGTATTGGATGGGCATTGTCGAGCTTCTCGGAGCGGATTCGCTCGGAGACACCGATGTGCTCCACGTTCTCGGCAACCATGAATTTGCCGGAGACGCAGATGCAGCAAGCTCTAGCGCGATCTACAACCTTCCGACCTCAGGCTATGGCGGACATTACTCGGTTGTTTATGACTGCGTATATGTTGCTGTAATAAATTACACCTCCAATAAGACCGAGCTTGCAGCGGCACTCGAGTGGCTCAAGGAGGACGCCGCAAGGACAGACGCTGCGTGGAAGATACTTGTGATGCACCAGCCTCCGTATTTTACCAATACATCAGGCGGTAATAACGAGATTCACGAGCTGGTTCCGTCGGCTTGCGAGGAGGCGGGAATTGACCTTGTCTTCTCCGGTCACGACCATTCGTACGCGAGAACCTCACCGATCACAAACGGTCATGTGGATAACGATGACGGAGTAGTATACATAATCAGCGGCTCGACCGGAGAAAAGGCTTATTCCGTCACCGACAATCCCGATTTCCATTTCGAGCGCGTTATCAGCGACTATGACTCGATCTATCTCCGGGTCGAAGCGGACAGCACTAAAATCGTTGTACGCTGTATGGAGCACGGGCAGTACGGCGAAGAGCTTGACAGCTACACCAAGGAAAAGAAGCTCTGCAACGATCACAGCTACGTTCTTCTCGAAAACGGCAAGGTAGAATGCGCGAATTGCGATTACAGAGCGGAATTCGAAGCATTTACCGGTCTGTTCTTCGACAAAGCAACCGCCACATACCGCTACGCAGTAGCCGGAAAGCTCAAGAGCGGGTGGCATCAAGTTGATAACGCGTGGTATTATTTCGGAACTGATTATGCAGCATATACCGGAGAGCAGATGGTAGACGGAAGAAAGTACAATTTCGGAGAAAACGGAGCTATTACCGAAGGACAGTGGTTTGTTGTTGACGGATATACGCGTTACTATTTCGGACCGGAGTATCCCCGCGCCGGTGGCGGTGCAACACTGATGCTTAGGATAATAGGCAATGAGTTGTATGGCTTTGACAGACACGGAGATAGGATAACGGGTATATTTGCGGGTAGCAGAGGCTATAACGAGCCTATTTTGCTGTACAGATTTGATGATAACGGTGTGCTTATCGGAGAAGGTCCTGAGAGTGATGGATTTGTAAAGTGTCAGGACGGAACCAGATATTACACAGACGGAAAAATGGCGACCGGGCTTTATGTTGTTGACGGAAGCTACTACTATTTCTCTGTACATAGCGGAGTTATGAGAACAGGCGACTACACTGTGAACCCGTTAAATTCCAATGGAATGTTCAGTAGTGATATGACCTTCCACTTCGACGAGACAACCGGAGCGGCGGTGCTCGAGGGAGAGGGAGGCTTCAAGGTAGAGAACGGCAATACTTATTATTATCTGAGCGACGGAAGCCGAGCAGTCGGACTCCATGTGATAAACGGAAAGTATTACTACTTCTCGGTACACACAGCGATAATGAGAACGGGAGACTATACCGTAAGCCCTGCGAACTCGAACGGAATGTTTGACAAGGACATGACCTTCCACTTCGACGAGACAACCGGAGCGGCGGTGCTCGAGGGAGAGGGAG
>CAYNHY010000001.1:0-13888 GCA_964397225.1 uncultured Ruminococcus sp. | reverse complement strand
GAGCAGTCGGACTCCATGTGATAAACGGAAAGTATTACTACTTCTCGGTACACACGGCGATAATGAGAACGGGAGACTATACCGTAAGTCCTGCGAACTCGAATGGAATGTTTGACAAGGATATGACCTTCCGCTTTGATGAAACACACGGCTACGCGGTAGACGAAAACGGCGAGCCTCTGACGAGCCTTGACTAACTCACCCCCCCCTTCGGGGGGGAGCCGCACAAAAATCGGAGCCTCCACGCGGCGTGCGGCGGGCAACATATACCGAGCTCGGTTTATGGCTGATTTGATTTTGGGAGTGCTTTATTCGAATGGGCATATCTAATAAAAAAGTATTAAAAAACGCAACATGGATAATTGCGTGCAAAATAATCCAATCGCTGATAGCACTCGTGATAGGCACGGTTTCCGCACGGTATCTCGGACCCTCGAATTACGGTCTTATAAGCTATGCGTCTTCGCTCGTGGCGTTTGTGCTTCCGCTTGCACAGCTTGGACTTCGCAATATTCTTGTGGAGCAGATAATCTCTCATCCCGAGCGTGAGGGCAAAACCGTCGGAACTGCCTTGGGTATGAGCATGTTCGCGAGCCTTTTTTGCATCGTCGGCTGCACAGCCTTCGTATCGCTTGCAAATGCGGGTGAAAGGGATACTATGCTCGTTTGCGCGCTTTACAGCGTTTCTCTCGTTTTTCAGATGTCGGAAATGATCGAGTACTGGTATCAGGCAAAGCTCCTTTCGAAATACACCTCTCTCGTATCGCTTGCAGCCTACGTCATCGTTGCCGTATACAAGGTGTTTTTGCTCATTACGCAGAAAAGCATATACTGGTTTGCCCTGACAAATGCACTTGATTATTTGCTGATAGCTGTTGCCCTGATAGCCTTTTACCGACACCTCGGAACGCAGAGACTCTCCTTTTCCCTTGCCCTTGCGAGGGAGCTGTTCGGCGTCGGCAAATACTATATCGTTTCAGGAATGATGATAACGGTATTTTCTCAGACTGATAAGATCATGATAAAAATGATGCTCGGAAATGCCGAGAACGGTTACTATTCGACCGCGGCTACCTGCGCGGCGCTGTCGAGCTTTGTATTTTCGGCTGTGATCGACTCGATGCGCCCGATGATATTTTCCGCAAGGCGCGAGAGTCGCGGAAAATTCGAAAAGAGCATGTCACGGCTTTATTCAGTGATTATCTATATGGGACTGTGTCAAAGCGTGCTTTTAACGCTGCTTGCAAAGCCGATCGTTCTGCTGCTGTACGGCGAGGCATATGCCGCCGCTGTGCCGCTGCTACAGATAATAACCTGGTATTCCGCATTTTCGTACATGGGCTCGGTCAGAAATATCTGGATATTGGCTGAGGAAAAGCAGAAATACCTGTGGATCATCAATCTGTCGGGTGCTGCGCTCAACGTGGTCGGTAATTTTATACTGATCCCGCTTTGCGGTGCCGCGGGAGCGGCGATTGCCTCGGTCGCAACGCAGTTTTTCACGAATTTTATTCTGTGCCTGATAATGAAGCCAATAAAGCCTACGGCATGGCTGATCTTCAGGGCGCTGAATCCCAAAATGCTACTTGATATGATACCGAAAAGAGATAATGAGAATGAATAATGCTTTCACCGACAAAACACTGCTGATTACCGGGGGGACGGGGTCGTTCGGAAATGCGGTTTTGAACCGCTTTCTTACTACGGATATTGGGGAGATACGCATATTCTCCCGCGACGAGAAGAAGCAGGACGACATGCGCCACGAATTTCAGGTAAGAATGCCCGAGGTGGCGGACAAGATCAAATTCTACATTGGCGACGTGCGCGACCTTGAGTCCTGCCGCGGTGCAATGTACGGGGTCGATTACATATTCCACGCGGCGGCGCTCAAACAGGTGCCCTCCTGCGAGTTCTTCCCTATGGAAGCTGTTCGAACCAATGTTATCGGCACGGACAACGTCCTGACCGCCGCCATCGAGGCGGGCGTCGAGTGCGTGATCTGCCTGTCGACCGATAAGGCGGCGTACCCCATCAACGCCATGGGCATTACCAAGGCCATCGAGGAGAAGGTCGCCATTGCGAAGTCCAGGTATTCCGATAAAACCAAAATTTGCTGCACGCGCTACGGCAACGTTATGTGCAGCCGCGGCTCGGTCATCCCGCTGTGGATAGACCAGATCAAAAGCGGAAACCCCATTACCGTTACCGAGCCGTCAATGACTCGCTTTATCATGTCGCTCGAGGAGGCGGTCAACCTCGTTCTCTTTGCCTTCGAGCACGGAGAAAACGGAGACCTGCTCATCCAAAAGGCGCCTGCCTGCACCATAAGAACGCAGGCGGAGGCTGTGTGCGAGCTCTTCGGCGGACGCAAGGAGGATATCAAGGTCATCGGCATCCGTCACGGCGAGAAGATGTACGAGACGCTTCTCACGAACGAGGAGTGCGCCAAGGCGATAGACATGGGCGACTTTTACCGCGTCCCCGCCGACAACAGAGGACTTAATTACGACAAGTACTTCAAGGAGGGCGACGAGACTCGCAACACCTTGACAGAGTTCAATTCGAACAATACGCGGCTGCTGAATGTCGAGCAGACGAAGGAAAAGATACTCAGTCTCCCGTACATTCGCGACGAGCTGAGGAGGCTGGGGCGGTAATATGAATATTCTTGTAACCGGAGCTGCGGGCTTTGTCGGACGCAACCTTGTCTGCGCGCTAAAAAACCTTCGCGACGGCAAGGACAGAACGCGTCCGAGCCTTGATATCGAAGAAATATTCGAGTACGACACCGACACCGACGCGCGGCTGCTCGACGGCTACTGCGAGAGGGCGGATTTCGTCTTCAACCTCGCGGGGGTCAACCGTCCGAAGGACGCGGAGGAATTCACGCGCGGCAACGTGAGCTTTGCCGCGGAGCTGCTTGACTGCCTTGAACGGCACGGCAACAGCTGCAGCGTTATGCTGTCCTCATCGATCCAGGCGAGCTGCATCGGACGCTACGACAGCGATTACGGCAGAAGCAAGCGCGCGGGAGAGGAGCTTTTCTTCGCTTACGGTGCGAAAACCGGCGCCGAGGTGCTCGTCTACCGCTTTCCGAACCTATTCGGCAAGTGGTGCCGACCGAATTACAACAGCGCCATTGCGACCTTCTGCCACAATATCGCAAACGGCATGCCGATCACGGTGAACGACCGAGCAACGCAGCTTGAGCTGCTTTATATCGACGATCTCGTGACGGAAATGCTCGACGCGCTCGAGGGCAGGGAGCACCGCTGCGAATTTGACGGTGTTACTGCCGTTTTGTGCGAAACCGGCTCATACTGCGCCGCGCCCGTAACGCACAGGGTAACGCTCGGCGAGATTGTCGACCTGCTGGAGAGCTTCAGTCGCCAGCCCGACACTCTTGTAATGCCAGAGATCCCGAGCGGAAGCTTCGCAAAGAAGCTTTACAGCACATATCTCAGCTACCTGCCGCCCGAGAAGGCAGCGTTCCCGCTGAAGATGAATACGGACGGGCGCGGAAGCTTCACTGAGCTTCTCCGAACCGAGAGGTGCGGGCAGTTCAGCGTGAATATTTCAAAGCCCGGCATAACCAAGGGGCAGCACTGGCACAACACGAAGTGGGAATTCTTTATTGTTGTGTCGGGTCACGGTCTCATCAGACAGCGAAGGATAGGCTCGGAGGAAATACTCGACTTCGAGGTTAGCGGAGAGCGCATCGAGGCTGTCCACATGCTCCCGGGATATACGCACAATATTATCAATCTGTCGGACAGCGAGGAGCTTGTGACGCTCATGTGGGCAAACGAGCAGTTTGACCCGACGCATCCAGATACCTTTTTTGAGGTGGTTTAACAATGGAAATTAAGCTTGATTATTCAGATGTACGGTTCAAAAATGACGGAAGGCTGAAGCTTCTTATCATCGTCGGCACGCGCCCTGAGATAATTCGCCTTTCGGCGGTCATCAAGAAGTGCCGCAGGTACTTCGACACGCTGCTCGCTCACACGGGGCAGAATTACGATTACAACCTGAACGGTGTGTTCTTTAAGGATCTGATGCTCGACGTGCCCGAGGTGTACATGGACGCTGTCGGCGACGATCTCGGCGCGACGGTCGGAAATATCATTAATTGCTCGTACAAGCTCATGGCGCAGGTGAAGCCGGACGCGCTGCTTATCCTCGGCGACACGAACAGCTGCCTTTCGGCGATTGCGGCAAAGCGACTGCACATTCCGATATTCCACATGGAGGCTGGCAACCGCTGTAAGGACGAGTGCCTGCCCGAGGAGACGAACCGCAGGATCGTTGATATCATATCGGACGTCAATCTCGCCTACAGCGAGCACGCGCGCAGATATCTGCACGAATGCGGTCTTCCGAAGGAGCGCACCTATGTGACCGGCTCGCCGATGGCGGAGGTGCTTTCCGATAATCTCGAGGACATCGAAAAGAGCGACGTTCTCGACAGGCTCGGTCTCTCGCCGAAGAAATACATGCTTCTCTCGGCGCACCGCGAGGAGAATATCGACACGGAGAAGAATTTCCTGAGCCTTTTCACGGCAATAAACCGCCTGGCGGAGAGGTACGACATGCCGATACTGTATTCCTGCCACCCGAGGAGCAGGAAGCGCCTTGAGGCAAACGGCTTTGAGCTCGATGGGCGCGTCGTGATGCACGAGCCGCTCGGCTTTCACGATTACAATAAGCTTCAGATGAACGCCTATGCCGTGATCTCCGACAGCGGAACGCTGCCCGAGGAGAGCAGCTTCTTCACAAGCATCGGAAAGCCGTTCCCGGCAGTATGCATCAGAACCTCAACCGAGCGCCCGGAAGCGCTCGATAAGGCGTGCTTTGTGCTCGCGGGAATAGAAGGTGACAGTCTCCTCGGCGCCGTGACCACGGCAGTGGAAATGAACGAAAACGGAGACTACGGCATCCCCGTACCCGATTACACAGAGAAAAACGTCTCGACCAAGGTAGTAAAGCTTATCCAAAGCTACACCGGCATAGTAAACAAAACCGTGTGGCGGAAGGGGTAATAAAAAACGTGCAAGGGCTCGTTTGAGCCTTTGCACGTTTTCTCTTTTTCCCCCGCTTATGCGCGGTTTGCGGAGGAGCACATGTCGATCTTCTCGAGGCACAGTGCCTTTACTGCCTCGCGGGCTGCGCCCATGTATTTCTTCGGGTCGATGACGGACTCGTCGGCGAGAACCTTGCGAACTGCTGCTGTTGCCGCAGCGCGGAGCTCTGTTGCGAAGTTTACCTTTGCCATGCCGAGCGAGATGGCGCGCTTGACGCTTGCCTCGGGAACGCCCGAGCCGCCGTGGAGTACGAGAGGTGCGGAAACAGCGTCTCTTATCGCCGCAATGCGCTCGAAGTCGAGCTTCGGCTCGCCCTTGTAGAAGCCGTGAGCCGTACCTATCGCTACCGCGAGCAGGTCAACGTCGGTGCGCTCTACAAATTCGCGTGCCTCGTCAACGTCGGTGTAGATGGCATCTGCGGACACGTTGTCCTCCTTGCCGCCCACACAGCCGAGCTCCGCCTCGACGGTGATGCCCATCGGGCGTGCCGTCTCAACGACCTGACGTGTGATGCGAAGATTCTCCTCGAAGGGAAGCTTCGAGCCGTCGAACATGACGGAGCTGTAGCCTGCCTTAATGGCGATCATAACGTCGTCAAAGGACGAGCAGTGGTCAAGGTGAAGCGCCACGGGAACGCTTGCGCGCTCTGCGAGCTCACGCACGATCGCGTGCGTCATTGTGGGCACGAAATACTTGACCGTCGGTGCGGTGGTCTGAATGAGCACGGGAGAATGCGCTTCCTCTGCGGCGGCTACGATCGCCTGTGCCATTTCCATATTTTCTGCGTTGAACGCGGGAACTGCGTAGCCCTCGCGCTGCGCCTTTGTGATTATATCCTTGCTTGTAACGAACATTTCAGTACTTCCTTATGTAAAATTATCTGTCGTCAGCCGATCTCAGGGTGCTCTGCGATGAGGCGCGCGACGTTCTCGGGAGAAATCTTGCCCTCCATCGGACCGAACGCTGCCGTGTTGAGGGAAGCGGCGCTTGTTGCCTGACGGATGCAGTCGAGCATCGGCAAGCCGTCGATAAGTCCGCAGAGGAATGCGGCGTCAAACGAGTCACCGGCACCCGTTGCGTCAACGGGAGTTATCGGGTAGATGCCGAAATCCGTCGAGCCCTCGCGCGTGTAAACGGTGCAGCCGCGGCTGCCGCGCTTGAGCGCGATTATCTCGAGCACGGGGTTCTCAAAGCACTTAGCTACGGACTCCTCGACCGTGTCGCAGCCTGCCATCATCTTAAGCTCGGCAACGCCCGGCATGAATACGCTCGACATTGCGAGAATTCTCTGCGGCGCATCCGTGCCGCCCATGAGCTCGGGGCGGATGTTGGGGTCGAAGGATATCTTCGCGCCTGCCGCGCGGAACTTCTCTGCGGTCTTTACGATCTCGTCGCCGAAGGCGGCGTCAGCCATGAGCGAGCAGCCCATAACATGGAAGAAGTCGGAGGCGGGAACGCTCTCGGGAGCCTTCGCGCGTGCGGCGGGTGTGTTTCCGATGTGGAATATAAACTTGCGGTCGCCGTTCGAGTAGTACATAACGAATGCACAGCCTGTCGAGCAGGTCTCGTCACGGAGAACGAGGGAGGTGTCGACGCCGTCGTGCTCAAGGCGCTCAAGCAGGCAGCGACCGAAGTCGTCGCAGCCGACGCCGCTGATGATTCCCGCCTTCTGACCGAGTCTTGCGGCGGTGTCGATGAAAATTGCGGGAGCTCCGCTGGGGTAGGGACCGAGGAAAACGCCCGGCTCGTTTAACGGCATATCAACCTTTTCGCGCATGATCTCAACGATCATTTCGCCCATTGTCCAAATCATAGCTATGTCCTTTCAGATGCGGGAATTAAGCCTCAAGGCTTCTGAGAAATTTAACGGCTTCGGTCATCATCTCGTCGAGACGGGCGCCGTCGGCGCCGCCCGAGAGGTCACGCCAAACCTTGATGGAATCGCCAACCTCGCCGCCGTTCAGGAGGAAGGGCTCCATGACGACCATGCCGTGATAATCAATGTCGGAAAGTGCCTGTGCGATCTCGCCCCAGGGCATGTTTCTGCCGGTGCCGGGGAGCTTGCGGTTTGCCTCACCTACGTGAACGTGAGCGACCATGTCGCCCGCTGCACGGAAGGCGTCACCGATATTGTCCTCCTCGATGTTCATATGGAAGGTGTCGAGAAGCAGGCGAACGGACTTGCGGTCAACGTCCGCGCAGAAGCGAAGACCCTCTTCAACGGTGTTGAGAATGCAGGACTCGAAGCGGTTGAGAATTTCAAGAGCGATTGTGAGTCCGAGCTCGTCGGCAACATCGCCGACCTTCTTCATTCCCTCGACGGCGCGAGCCCAAAGCGCGGGCTTGTCGATGTCGACGAAATCATAAGGCCAGTGGTTGTAGAGCGCACCGATGAGTATCTTGCAGTCGAGCTTCTTCATCTGACGGAGGATGCCGCAGAGGAATTCAACTCCCGCCTCGCGAACGGCGGGGTCTGCGCTCGAGATGTCGCGATCCTTCGGAGGACCGAGGTTTGCGGAAATTTCGAGTCCGAGCTCCTTTGCAGTGTCGCGAAGCTTCTCAAGCTCGGTGTCGGACATTGTAAGAAGGTCGCCTGCACCTACCTCGAGAACGTCGAGACCGCAGGACTTTGCGCGGTGGCAAAGAGCGATGTAATCCGCCTTCCAGGTTCTGTCCCAGTAGGCATAATGTGTACCTATTTTCATGATTTATATCCTTTCTGCCGCGTGGTGCGGCGTGTCGGACGAGCCGACTAAATAATTTACGTGTATTGTGAGCGCTCAGTGTGACAGCGGCGCTGCGGCTGCCGCCGGGCTCAGCCTGCCTTCGGCACACCGACACCCGGTCAGTCCTCGGTCGGACCCATACGCTCGAAGGGCGGCGCGATGAAGCCCGGTATCTTCTCGAATACCTCTGCGTCCTCGCGGAAGCGGTAGTCGCGGTTTTCGAGATCGACAAAGCCGGGGTCGTCGCTTGTGATGTAGTTTGTCTCGAGACCGGTCGCCGTCTCGAGTCCGTTGTCAAGCTTGTACGGACGCGCGGCGCGGAAGATGAGGTTGTTCTCATAGTGGTTTGCGAACGGCGAGCGAGTGCGGCGCTCCGCGTCCGAGCTGTACGTCACGTAATCCTCTGCCTTTCTCAGCTCATCGTACTCCGCAAGAGAGGCGGCATAATCGCGGTAGGTCGGATATCTGCCGAAGTATCTCTCTGTACCCATGTTGCGCGAGGCGCCGAGCATTCCGGGGAACAGGCTGTTCCAATGGCTGTCGCTGATCCAGTACGAGATGTCACCGCCGAAGGCGAAATATCCGGCGTCTATGCTGATATTGTTCCAGTAGCAGTGCTCGCAGCCGTTGTGGTGGTTGAAGCTTCTGCCACCGCCGTACCAGTTGTGATCATCGTCGGGGAGAGTTCCGTTTCCGACGACGATATTTCCGTAGGCGTACATTCCGCGCGAGAGGTCGTCGAAATAGATACCGTAGTCGCCCATCGCGAAGTCGAAGAAGTAGTTGTATCTGTAGTGGTTGCCGCAGGTGGAGCATCCGCCGCCCGCAACGTAGATCATGCCGGTGTCGTGAGTCTCGGTATCTCCGCCCTCGACAATGTTGTACTCGATGATGCCCTCGTTGCTGCCGCCGTCACCCATCGTGGTATTAAGTGAGTAGTTATGCGAGACGATATTACCGACGCCGCCTCCGGAGCTGATACCGAAACGGCAGTGGGGGTTGATGACCTTGCAGTTCTGAATGAAGTTGTTCGCGGGAGTAAGCGTTTTGCGGTCTCCGCCGCCGACGCTTGCCGCGCGGTTCGAGAAGTGCTCGATGACCGAGTCGATAATGCCGCTTCTGAAGCCTCCTTCGACCTCGACAGCCGAGCCGTCGTCGTTTGCAATGCCCGTCGTTCCGCATATGCGGCATCTCTGGAAGAGCACCTGACGGCAGTCGCTGACGTTTACGGCATTTCCGCAGCAGCGCCCGATGTCAATGCGGTCGACGATAACATTTTCCGCGCCCTCGCACGAGATAACGCGCTGTGCTCTCGAGATAAAGCGGATGTCGTCGTCCTTAGAGAAGTCGCCGTTCGGCGGGTAAACATAGAGCTTGCCCGAGCTGCGGTCGAGGTACCACTCGCCGGGCGCGTCTAGCTCATCGAGAACGTTCGTGAAGAAGAAGGTGTTGTTTCCGCGATGCTGCACGGGGGCGTGGTCGAAGCTTCCGATACCGCGTATGGTGCGAGTGTCGGTGCAGATCGCACCGAGGCGGCGGTTGAGTCTTACCCATTCGTAGGTGAAAGCGCCGAAGACGCAGATGTCGTCCGCCTTCTGCCAGGTGTAGGGACGGTCGTCGTCAACGCCGATCTCCCAATCGCCGTTGGGACGGTGCTCTTCTTCGTTCCAGCCTGTGCATACAATGCGCTCGCTGACCTCGAGAAGCTTCTCGCCGCGGTTCGGATATCTTGCGAGATCCTGTTCGACGCTGTTAATGAGAAGCACCGCACCGCCGACGCCGGGCTTTCCGAATTCCGTAATGCCGAGCGCACCAAGGTCTGCCTCGAGCACATGCTCTCCGACGTCTTTGCCGAGGCGTGCAAGCACGGACTCGTCGGTCACATGCGTGAAGGCAGAGGCGGGAATAGAGCGTGAGGTGGAGAGCATCGGCTTCTCACCGGGATAAGCCGTTATAATAAGAGGAGAGCTTTCGCTTCCGGAATGACGTGAGTCTATGACGAGCGTGTCGTCAAGGTCGTGCGCGCCCTCGCGGAGAATTATCCTTCCGCCGCAGGCGCCCTCGAGTCGGCGCAGAGCCTCTGCCGGTGTTGCAAGAGGTGTCGACTCCGTGCCGTCGGCGCTGTCGTCTCCCGAAGTCGAGACGTAAAGCGTGCGACTGTTTGACTCCGCGAAGGCGTCAACGTTGAACGGGTGGATAACGGTGACCTCCTCGGGAAGCTCGGCTACGGAAGCAAAGAAACGGTCGCGAACGCCGCCCTCTGCGGTAGGACGGGCGCTTATCGCGGGATATTCTGTCGGCATATTCATCTCTATGATGAAGCGCTCGCGTGTCACCTCGGACGGGTGGCGGGCAAGCATGATGTCTTTGAGTGAGCCTTTCATTGATTTGTCCTTTCGTTTTTTTGAAAACCTGTGCTGCCTGTGTGCGTCGACTGTCGGGTCGGACGCCGTGCTGACTATATTATATATTATATCGAAATATTTTGCAACCGAAATTTCGAAGCTTTTCTCCGACCGGTGCATAATTACACGCGCGTCGGCTGCGCGCGTGCCTCGTACGGGAGTTCATCCCGCACGGCAGCAAAGCACCGCGTTAAAGGGGTGAATTGTCTGTAATAAGGAAAAAATCAAAAAAATGAGAGTGTGTGTAATCGTTAAGACCGAAAAAACGCGAAAACCTATTGCAAAAATCCTCATTTCATGTTATACTAACATGAATAAACAGCACGCCGGGACAGTCATCGGCTGTTTTCGGTATGCGGGAAACTCAAGCAGGTGTGGTAAAATGAATAGTAAAACATTATTTTATGTACTCAAAAGGCTCGGCCTTGCTTTGCTGACCGTATGGATCGTTATAACGATTACCTTCTTCGTTATGCACGCCGTTCCGGGCGGTCCGTTCCTCGGTGAGAAGGCTCTTTCCGAAACGGCTACCAAGGCGCTTGAGGCGAAATACGGCCTCGACAAGCCGGTTTTTGAGCAGTATATGACCTATCTTAAGGACATAGTAACAAAGTTCGACTTCGGTCCGTCCATCAAGCAGAAGGGACGTGACGTTATCGACATTATCGCCCAGGGCATGAAGACCTCGGCAAAGCTCGGTCTTATCGCCTCAGGCATCGCACTCGTAGCGGGCACGGTGCTCGGCTCGGTTGCGGCTCTCCGCAGAAACAGCGTGCTCGATCGCATCATCATGGTGCTGACGACCGCGTTTGTCTCAATGCCGTCGTTCATCATGGGAACCTTCCTATTGCTGCTGTTCACTCTGACGTGGCCGATATTCCCCGCGAACGGAACGCAGGCAAGCGGACTTGTGCTGCCGATAATCACGCTGTCGCTCTCGCCGATGGCGAACATCACGCGTCTTACCCGCTCGTCCATGCTCGATGTGCTCGGTCAGGATTATATCCGCACGGCAAAGGCCAAGGGCGTATCCTCAGGCAAGGTTATTTTCGGACACGCGCTCAAGAACGCGCTCATCCCCGTTATTACATACTTCGGTCCCATGCTCGCATACATTGTGACCGGCTCTCTCGTAGTTGAGCAGATATTTGCCGTTCCCGGCATCGGACGCTCCTTCGTAAACAGTATCATCAACCGCGACTACACGCTCATCATGGGTACGACGATCGTGCTTGCGATACTTATTGTTGCGATGAACCTTATCAGCGATATCATGTATAAGGTAGTCGACCCGAGAATCAACCTTGAATAATGAGCTTGGCACAGGGCAGAAAGGACTAAGAATTCATAATGAGTAAGAAGCTGTTCAGCATGCATCTCGATCTCGATGCATTCAATCCCGCCTCGGCGGAGGATAAGGCGTACATGGTGCAGATGCGCCCCTCGACAACCTTCTTCCGCGACGGCGTTAAAAGATTTGTTAAAAACAAGGTGGCGCTCGTCAGCCTTATCATAGTGGCTTTAATTACGATAAGCTGCATCGTCATCCCCATGTTTTATCCCTATAAATACGACACTCAGCTCGGAGTTCGCCTCGGACAGCCCGTTGACGGCTCCTACAGCAACCTGTCACCCTTCGAGTATGGCTCGGCAGAGCGCCAGAAGCTCCTCGGCTACGCGAACCTTCACGAAATTTACCTCCCCGCTGTGTTAAAGAGTGAGTATGAGGACAGCGACGAGGGCAGAGCGGAGCAGGCGGCAGATCTTGCAGCTCGCGAGGCGATGAAGGCAGAGGGCGAGCGCCTTCTTGAGGCGTACAACGCCGGCGACAGAAGCGTCGCCTCCTTCGAAGCACTGAAATCCTCGCTTCCCGAGGGCGCAGAGTACAATAAGCTCGACAAGACTGCGACAAAGAAGTATAAGGCATCTCCCGAGATTGTCGATTGGGCATGGGAAACAGGCGCCTTCGGCGGTGCGAAGAGAGCGGCGGGAGACGCAACTCTCGTTGAGACCGACATGGGCTATTACCTTGTCTGCTTCGACTCCTATACCGGCGAGACCGAGAGCGTGTTCCCGCATCTCTTCGGCACGGACTCCATGGGTCGTGACTACTTCATCCGTATCGTATACGGCGCGCGTATTTCGCTTGCCGTCGGCTTCTTCGCAAGCATTATCGTTCTCGTTATCGGTATGACTGTCGGCTCCATCTCCGGCTACTGCGGCGGTAAGGTCGACCTTGTTATCATGCGCTTTGTCGATATCATCTACTCGCTGCCCGATATGCTTCTCATCATCCTGCTCGCCTCTGCGCTTAAGCAGACGAAGCTCGATCAGATAATTCAGGGCACCGTGCTCGAAAAGATCGGCGCCAACATCATAAGCCTCTTTATCGTATTCGGCGTGCTTTATTGGGTATCCATGTCCCGCCTTATCCGCGGTCAGATCCTCTCGCTCCGCGAGCAGGAATACATTCTCGCCTCGAGAGCTGCGGGCGCTAAGGGCAAGTGGATAATCTTCAAGCACCTTATGCCGAACTGCATCAGTGTCGTTATCATTTCAACAGCACTTCAGATACCGAGCGCGATCTTCACGGAGAGCTACCTGTCGTTCCTCGGACTCGGCGTCAACGCGCCCATGCCGTCGCTCGGCTCGCTTGCATCCGATGCACTCAACGGTATCAACTCGTACCCCGCACGTCTCGTTATCCCCGCTGTGGTTATCTCCCTCATCGTTCTCTCGCTGAACCTCCTCGGAGACGGACTGCGCGACGCATTCGACCCCAAGCTCAACGGTTAAGATAAAAGGAAAGGAAAGCCCACACGGGCACGGTCAATTAAAATGGCACTACTCGAAGTAAATGACCTTCGCACCTCCTTCTTTACCGATGCGGGTGAGGTCAAGGCAGTAAACGGAATATCCTTTAACCTCGAGAGAGGAAAGGTGCTCGGCATCGTCGGCGAGTCCGGCTCCGGAAAATCCGTTACGTCTTATTCAATCATGCAGATACTCGCGTCCACAGGACGCATTGTCGGCGGCTCGATAAAGCTCGACGGCGAGGAGCTCGTCGGCGCGGGCGAGGCCGTTATGAGAAAGATACGCGGAAACCGCGTGTCCATAATATTCCAGGACCCGATGACGTCTCTCAATCCCACGCACACCATCGGTCATCAGATCATGGAGGCTATCCTCCTTCATACGGACAGAAACCGCGCAGAGGCGCGCGAGCGTGCTGTCGAGATGCTTCGCCTTGTTAATATCAACGAGCCCGAGAAGCGTATGAAGCAGTATCCCCACGAGCTCTCCGGCGGTATGAGACAGCGTGTCGTTATCGCCATGGCGCTTGCCTGCGAGCCGGATATCCTTATCGCGGATGAGCCGACCACCGCTCTCGACGTTACCATCCAGGCGCAGATACTTGACCTGATGACCTCGCTTCAGCGCGAGCTCGGAATGGCGATCATCATGATCACGCATGACCTCGGTGTCGTCGCGCAGCTTTGCGATGAGGTCATCGTAATGTACGCCGGCTCCATCTGCGAGCAGGGCACGGCTGAGGAGATATTCTACAACCCCCGCCACGAGTACACAAAGGGTCTTATGCGCTCCATCCCCACAGCAAACACCTTCGGTCAGAAGCTTCAGCCCATTACCGGTACGCCGATCGACCTTC